>RFPF01000400.1 GCA_009926295.1 Planctomycetia bacterium | reverse complement strand
GCCCCGCTCTCGACCACGAGCTTGCCGAGCATCGCCCCGGTCACGATCACGATCGCGAGCGAGCCGAAGACGTCGCCGATCCCCTTGCGGATGGCCCCAGCGATGTCGGCCGCCGGCATGCCGAACGCGAAGGCCGCCCCCGCCGACACGACGATGAACGCGAGGAACGGATGCACCTTCGCAGCCGCCACGAGGACGACGAGCACGGCGATCGCGACGGCGATGACGACGAGCGGCAGCATGGGCACGGTTGTAGCAGATGCGGGCATCAGGCCTCGCCTGTCGGTTTGAAACGGCGGCATGCATCGCGCTATACTCTTCGACGGTTCCATCCCCATATCGCCGACGATCTCGCAAGCATGGCCACCGTTTCCCGTCGCACGTTTGCAGCCGCCGCGACGACCATATTTTCCGCCGCGATGGTCCACTCGTCGCGGGCGGCGGCTGAGGCTCCGCGTGAACTACGACTGGGGATCATCGGCTGCGGCGGCCGCGGCACCGGCGCCATGAACGACTCGCTCACGATCAACTCGGGCGTGCGGCTCGTCGCGGCAGCCGACCTCTATGCCAAAAATGCTGCGTCGCTCTGGAAGACGATGCGGGCGGCCCACCCCGACAAGGTCGCCGCCACCGACACGATCTACGAGGGGTTCGATGGCTATCGACGCATCCTGGATGCCCCCGACATCGACCTCGTGCTGATTACGACGTCGCCAGGGTTCCGCCCCGCCTATACACATGCGGCCGTCGAGGCGGGCAAGCACGTGTTCGCCGAGAAGCCAGGCTGCGTTGATCCGGCCGGCTACCGCACCTGCCTCGCCGCCCACGACGCGGCCGTGGCGAAGGGCACCGCGATCGTGTGCGGCACGCAGTATCGCCGCCAGGTCAATTACCTCGGCGCGATCGAACAAATTCGCTCCGGCGCCATTGGCGACGTGATCGGCGCGACGGCCCGCTACTGTGCGGGCGGCATCTGGTATCGCCCGCGCGTGGAGGGCATGAGCGACGCCGAATACCAGATGAACAACTGGTATCACTTCGTGTGGCTCTCGGGCGACCAGATCGTCGAGCAGGCCGTCCACAACATCGACACCATGAACTGGGTCATGGGCGCGAATCCGGTGTCGGCCTTCGGGTCGGGCGGCCGGTTCACGCGGCCCGACGACAGCGAGCTCTGGGACAGCTTCAGCATCAACTACGAGTATCCCGACGAGCGAGTCGTGTCGTTCATGTGCCGCCAGATCCCGGGCGCGGCGGCGGACGTCTCGAACGTCGTCTATGGCACGAAGGGGGAATGCCACATCGGCGCCTCGAACGCCGGCTCACGGATTTTTGACCGCTCCGGCAAGGAAATCTGGGAGATGAAGGGCAGCATCTCCGACGCCTACCGCCAGGAGCACAAGGACCTCGTCGATTCGATCCGGGCCGGTAAGCCGATCGTGGAGTTGCGACAACTCGCCGACAGTTCGCTCGTGGCCGTGATGGGCCGGATGGCCGCCTACACGGGGCAGAAGGTGACGTGGAAGTTCGTCACCGAGGAGTCGCAACTCGACCTCTTCCCCAAGGATCTCACCTGGACGTCGTCGCTGCCGAGTCCCCAGGCCGCCGTGCCCGGAAAAACTAAGCTCGTCTGATGGTTCCTGGTGGGGTTCCCGGTCCCGACCGTGCGACAGAGCGTCACGACAGGGGATTTCTGTCGTGTCGCAAAGCGAGGTTTTGCGGGTTTTCTCGGATGCGAC
>RFPF01000399.1 GCA_009926295.1 Planctomycetia bacterium | reverse complement strand
TGAACGTGATCGTGGTGCCCGAGCCGGGCACCCTCGCCCTCGCGGGAGCCGGCCTCGCGATCGCCGCCTGGGGCTGGAGCCGCCGACGGCGGGCCTAGGGCCTCCCGGTCAGGCCCAGGGATCCCGCTGCTCGGGCACGAGCATCGACTTGGCGTCGTCGTTGCCCACGAAGGCCTCCCTGGCCGGATCCCACTCGACGACGAGGCCCGGGCCCGTCCGCGGAAACAGCCGGATGAGGGCGTTGGCCGCATGGCACAGCACGGCCGAGGCGTTGCCGATCTCGACCGGGGCCCGCGGTTCGGCCCGCGTCTTCACGCACTCGACGAAGTTTGCCAGGTGCAGCGAGTGGGGCGATTGCCTGCCCTTCCCGGGCGACGGCAGCCCCTCGAGCAGCGCAGGATCGGAGGCCGTCGTGCCCTGATACCCCGTCTGCATCCAGCCGCCGGAGCCCTCGAACCGCGCCTGCACGGCGGGCGTGCCGCTCTCGCAGACGAGTTCGACGCCGCTGGCGTAGCGGCAGCGAAACCGCGTCTCCGTGGCGGTGGTGAACAGGCTGCCCGGCGCGAGGAACTTCGCGTCGAGGCACTCGATCTCCACGGGGCCGCCCGTGTCGAGCCCCATGCCCCAGTGGGCCATGTCGTTGCTGTGGGCCCCGAAATTGGTGATCTGCCCGCCCGAGTATTCGTAGTTGAACCGGAAGCGATAGAGGCACCTGTCGCGATGGTAGGGCCGCTCCGGGGCCGGGCCGAGCCAGGAGCGGTAGCCGAACGTGGCCGGCACAGGCATCGGCTCCCATCCGGGTCCTGGGCCGACCTTGTTGTTGTAGCCCACCGTGGTCACCACGCGCCGCAGCGTGCCGATCCTGCCCGCCCTCACCGCCTCGCACACGAACCGGCTGACGGGGTTCGACCGCTCGTGGCTTCCGGTCTGCAGGATCCGGCCGCCCCGCCGCACCGCCTCGATCATGCGGCGGCCCTCCGCCACGGCGAACGAGAGCGGCTTCTCGCAGTAGATGTCC
Source organism: Planctomycetia bacterium (assembly GCA_009926295.1). Lineage (GTDB taxonomy): Bacteria > Planctomycetota > Planctomycetia > Pirellulales > UBA1268 > RGVT01. Next base: position 721 of record RFPF01000399.1, on the reverse strand, counting down.
TTGCCGGCCTCGGCCGCCAGGATCGTCATCCTGGAATGCCAGTGGTCGGGCACGGCGATCACCACCGCATCGATGTCGCGGCGGTCGAGCACGCGGCGAAAATCGTCGTAGGCCGCGCACTCGTCCGCACCGGCACGGCCCGAATCCTTCGCCACGAGCTCGCGGGCCGGCTCGCGGCCGCGGACGTCGTCGGGCTCCTTGTAGCCGTCGCTGCCGCGATTGACGTCGCACACCGCAGCCACGTCGCCGAGATCGGCCTCCAGGAACCGCCGCAGGAGGAGCATGCCCTGGTTGCCCGTGCCGATGAAGCCCACCGTGAGCCGCTCGTTGGCGCCGGCAGCGGCACGCGCGGACCGCATCGCCACCGTCGGCAGCGAGAGGGCGATCGCTCCCCCGAGAAAACCCCGGCGCGTCTTCATCTCCGCCCTTCCCATGCTCCCGCCTCGCTTCGCGGGTGGTATGCTAGCGACCCGCGATCGGGCTCGCCAGCGAGCGGCGCGGCGAGGAGGACACGCCCGGCATGAAACTGGTTCGCTTCGGGGCGCGCGGCGCGGAGAAGCCCGGCATCGTCGCCGCGGACGGCCGCATCAAGGACATCTCGGCGCACGTGGCCGACTTCGACCACGCCTTCTTCACCGGGGGCGGCCTGGAGCGGCTCCGCGGGCTCGCGGGCCGGGCCTCCGCGTTGCCGGACGCGCCCCCCGGCGCCCGGCTCGGCGCC
>RFPF01000398.1 GCA_009926295.1 Planctomycetia bacterium | reverse complement strand
TCGCCGGCCGGCCGGCGACGGCCGACTCCTGCTGCACGGCGGCCACGACCTCCGCGAGCGCCGCGGCTTCGGCCGGCGGCTGGCCGCCCTCGGGAATCGCCCCGAGCAGATCCTCGTCGACACCGCGGCGCTGCCGCTCCACGTCTACCCATTTGAGCGCGAGCGCCGCGAGGCCGACACAGAACATGGCCGTTTCGACGTATTCGACCCAGTGGCCCGCGAGATAGCGGATCACGTTCGCATCCGTGACGACCCCGCCATGGATCAGGGCGAAGAAGCAGAACGCGATGGCTCCGCCCCAGATCAGCGGCGAGCGGAGCAGAAGGGCCGAAAGGGAGTTGATCTTCGACACGGGAGGGTCCTCGGTGGCTGTCCGTCCGTGACGACACGGGGCCGGTCACGCGACGCATCCCTATGATCGGCAGGCCTTGCGCGACCGATTGAATCGAATCGATCGGCAGGGATGAATGGCAGATTTGCGGAAGCCGCGCTGGCAAGCCAGGGGATCTGGGTGCCCGGGCCGGTGCTCCGGGGGAAGTGCGCAGACGCGCACGAATTTCCCGATTGCGGCGGGCTCGCTCCCGCCCTACGGTTCGGGCATGCGACGAAGAGCGTGGCTCCTGTGGGCGGTTCCTGCGGCGGGCGTTCTGGCGGCCGCCGTGCTCGGTGGCCGCTTCGGACTCGCCCAGCGGATGGCGGCACACGATCCCTCCTCCGCTCCGGCGGCCCAGCTGTGGATCCAGGCGACGCCGCTCGACGATCGGCAGCAGCTGCTGCTCGTGGTCGACCCTCAGATGCGAAACGCCGCCGTGTACCACGTCGACGGGCCGACGGGCACCCTCGTCCTGAAAAGCACGCGCAACATCACGTGGGACCTGATGGTCGGCGACTTCAACGCGCAGGAGCCAAAGCCGGCGGCCCTGAGGCGGATGCTGGAGGTCGGCCCGGAAGCCCGTCCGATTGGGCAAAATTCTCCGTGACGGCCCCTGCCGGGGATGCCGTTCGCACGTTCCCGGGGCAGGGCGCGTAGAATCGGTGGACGGATCGCGTCGATTTCCCCAACCGGGACGGTCGGGGACGCCGTCCGCAGTTCTCGCTCCATCGGGCCCATGGCCGGAAAATTCCTGTCTCTCGAAGAGGCCGCCCGCCACCTCGGCATCACCGTCGAGGAGGTGCAGCGTCACGTCGACCGCAAGAAGCTCTTCCCCATGCGGGACGGCGCCACGATCAAGTTCAAGGCCGACGATGTCGACCGCCTCGCGCAGGACCTGCGCGACGAGGGCGGAGCGGAGGGCGAACTCGCGCTCGATCTCGACGGTCCGGCAGTCGGCGGTGCTGCGAGCGGCCTCGACGTCGACGAACTCGTGCTCGGCGACCCGGTGGATGCGGGCGGATCCAGCTCGCCCGTGGGCAGCCCCTCGGCGGCGAACACCATGGTGCAGCACGGCCAGGAGGCGGCGGACGGGGGGTCGGGCCTGTCGATGCCCGCCCTCGACGGCGGCTCGGCCGCCGACATCGTCCTCGGCGGGAGCGCCGTCGGCGGCGACATCCTCAACGACGACCTGGCCCTCGAGTCGGTCCTCGGCGCATCCTCGATCGGCGCCTCTTCGCCGTCCCTGGCCGCCGCCCAGAGCGGCGTCACGGGCGGACCGGGAGGAGGCGAGGACGCGCTCCAGATCGACCTCGGCGACGACGCCGACGTGGGAGGCTCCCTGGCGGTGGGATCCGACGTCGCGAAGGCGGGCTCCCCCGAGGC
>RFPF01000397.1 GCA_009926295.1 Planctomycetia bacterium | reverse complement strand
TGCCAGAAGGTGCTCGACCGCGAGCGCGAAGGGAAGCGATTCACGCTCATCGTCGTGGCCGAGGGAGCCCGGCTCCCGGATGGCGGGCTCGTGCACGACGGGCGCGGGCAGGGATCGGCCATTTCCGTTCCCGCGACGGAGCGTCGCCAAGTAAAACTCGGCGGCGTCGGCGAGATCGTGGCCGGCGAGGTGGCCAAGCGGCTTGGACGCGAGGTTCGGGCTCTCGTGCTCGGTCACCTCCAGCGGGGCGGCACGCCCACGGCCTTCGACCGCGTGCTCGCGACACAGTTCGGGGCCCATGCCGTGCGGCTGGTGCACGAAGGGAGATTCGGCCAGATGGTGTGCTACCGACCGCCAGACATCGCGAGCGTGGCGATCGCGCAGGCTATCAGCGCACCGGCGACGGTCGATCCTGCGCATGCGGCCGTGCGGGCTGCCCGCGCCCTTGGCATCGGCTTCGGCGACGGGGTCGACGCGAGCCCGTTTGCGTGACGCCGCTCGATCACCGAGACGGCCGCCCCGTACGGGGCTTGCCCGCCGCCCCGGGGAATGGTCTCATTTTCACCGTTCGCGTTGTTGCAGCACTTACCGCAGGGACAGACGGGGGGATCAATCCATGGCAGCGCCCGAAAAGGCAGCCGGCCGCGTGGCCAGCGTGATGCAGGAAGACCGCGTGTTTCCGCCGCCGGCGGAGTTTTCGCGGAAGGCCCGGATCGGGTCGCTCGCCGACTATCAGCGGCTCTACGACGAGGCCGCCGCCGACCTCGAAGGCTTCTGGCACTCCCGCGCCCAGGCCCTCCCCTGGATGAAGCCCTATTCGAAGGTGCTCCACTGGGAGCCGCCCATGGCCAAATGGTTTGTCGATGGCCACACCAACGCCTCCGCAGCCTGCCTCGACCAGCACATCGCCGCGGGCAAGGGTGACAAGACCGCGATGGTGTGGGTGGGCGAGCCCGTGGGCGAGCGCCGCGAATACACTTACAAGCAGCTCCACGCCGAGGTGTGCAAGTTCGCCGCCGGCCTCGAGAAGCTCGGCGTGAAGCGGGGCGACGTCGTCTCGATCTACATGCCGATGACGCCCGAACTCGTGATCGCGATGCTCGGCTGCGCCCGGATCGGCGCGGTGCACTCGGTGATCTTCGGCGGCTTTTCCAGCGAGGCGATAGCCGACAGAAACCACGACGCCAAGGCCGTGGCCGTGATCACCGCCGATGGCGGCTGGCGGCGCGGGGCCCAACTGCCCCTCAAGAAGAACGTGGACGACGCCCTCGCCTCGAAGAGCCATCCGCCCACGACCGTCAAGCACGTGGTCGTGCTCAAGCGGACCGGGCAGCCGTGCGCTATGACGCCCGGCCGCGACGTGTGGTGGCACGACCTCGTGGCCGGGATGCCGGCCGACAAGGCCCCGGTCGCGATGGACTCCGAGTCACCACTCTTCATCCTCTACACGAGCGGCTCCACCGGAAAACCAAAAGGCATCAAGCACACGACCGCGGGCTATCTGCTCTGGGCGAAGACCACGGCGGAGTGGGTGTTTGACCTGCGGGAGGAAGACCTCTTCTGGTGCACCGCCGACTGCGGCTGGATCACCGGCCACAGCTACGTGACCTACGGCCCGCTCGCCGCCGGCGCGAGCATCCTCATCTACGAAGGGGCCCCGAACGCCCCGCACGAGGGCCGATTCTGGGAGATCATCGAGCAGGAGAAGCCGACGATCTTCTACACGGCCCCCACGGCGATCCGCTCGTTCATGAAGTGGGGGATG
>RFPF01000396.1 GCA_009926295.1 Planctomycetia bacterium | reverse complement strand
ATCGCCTCGGCCTTCTTCATGTCGGTGACCACCGGGTGCATGAGGTGGGGCAGCGACTTGTACGGCGTGAGTTCGACCATCTTGGGGTCGATCATGAGCATCCGCACCTCGTCGGGGCGGCGGGTCATGAGCATCGAGACGATGAGCGAATTCAGGCACACGCTCTTGCCCGTGCCGGTGCGGCCGGCGATGAGCAGGTGGGGCATGCTCGCCATGTCGACCACCATCGGGTTCCCTGCGACGTCCTTGCCGAGAAAGATCGGGATCTTCATGGTGCGGCTCTTGGCCTGCGTCTCCTCGATCACCTCGCGGAGGCGGACCATCTGCCGGTCGGTGTTGGGCACCTCGATGCCGACCGAGTTCTTGCCGGGGATCGGGGCCACGATGCGGACGCTCGGCACGCGGAGCGCGATCGCCAGGTCGTCGGCGAGGTTGGCGATCTTCGCCAGCCGCAGGCCCGCCTCGAGTTCGATCTCGTATTGCGAGATGACCGGGCCGGTCTCGATCTCGACCACGCGCACCTTGAAGCCGAAGTCGGCGAACGTCTTCTCGAGCACCTTGGCCCGCTCCCGGACCTCCTGCTCCTGCGCCTCGAGCTGCAGTTGCTCGGCGGGCAGGAGGAGGTCGATGGACGGCAGCTCGTACTCGGCCGTGGGATCAGGGGCCATCTCGAGCACGGAGGCGGGCTTGCGCCGGCTGGCCAGCGAGCGGATCGGGACAGGCAGGGCATCGTCGGCATCGGAGCAATCGGACACGGCGGAGTCGTCGCCGTCTTCCGCATCCGCCTCCACCTCGAACGACGAGTCGTCGTCGGGCTCGGCTGACTCGATCTCGCGGCGGCGCACCTTGATCGTGGGGCCGTCTTCATCCTCGTGCTCCGCGTCGTCGGCGTCCTCGGCTGGAGCCGTCCCGCGGAGCCTGAGCCCCAAGCGGCTTTCAAGCGATTGGCCTTCTCGCGACTCGGCCCCCGGATCACTTCCGATCCGGCTGCCGACAGACCGCCAGCCGGATCGGATCGCCGCATCGAGTGCGGCGACGGCCGACAGACACGCCCCGCCGAGGGCCACGAGGAACGCGTCACAGGCGAGGAACAGACCGGCAGCGGTCAGGCCTGCGACCACGATCGCCGCGCCGGTGGTGGCCAGATAGCCTTCGGCGAGATGACGTCCGAGTGCACCGAGGCAGCCGCCCGGCCCCCATACCGGTCGCGTACACCAGTTCGGCAGGAACATGGCAAGGAGCGTGCACAGGCCGCTCGCCGCCAGCACGCCGCCGACGGCCCGCAGCGGCAGGTCGGGCAGGGGACGACGCCGCAGGAGCGCGACGTCGAGTCCCACGACGAGCGCGACCGCGAACCACGCGCCGAGGCCGAGCCATTCGTAGAGGCCGCCCGCCACAGCGGCGCCGATGAGGCCGCAGGCGTTGACGGCGCGGGCATGGGGCGGAAAGGCCCGGGCGCCGGGTGGATCGGCCGAATCGTAGGTCGCAAGCGAGCCGACGAGGAAGACGCAGCCTGCGAGCAACGCCAGCGCGGTCAGGTCGCGAAGCCTGTCACGCGGAATTTCCTGCGGCTGCGGAGCCGGCGTGTCCACCGCGGGAAAGCGGCCCTTTGCGGCTCCAAAGCGACCCGCAGAAAACGAAGATTCGAATGGACGGTCGATCGAGGCCATGGTGGGGAATCCTTTCCATCTGAACTCTACAGGCCGAATCCGCGGGGGGCGGGCGGCGGGCCGCGGCCCGGCGGTGGTGGCCGCCCGATCAGGAGGGGCT
>RFPF01000395.1 GCA_009926295.1 Planctomycetia bacterium | reverse complement strand
CGCCCGCGTGCTCCCCACGACGGTGTTCTGGATCGAGAACCACGGCCGCCACGGCGTGCCCTGGCTCGGCCGCAACAACTGCCTCGGCCTCGAGGACGTGTGCGCGTTTTTCGCGGATGGCCTCGTGCCCTCGATCGAGCCCAACGCTCTCTCCAAGCAGGGCGTCCGCACTGCGATCACGCTCGACGCCGCCCGGCCCACCGAGATCCGCTACGCACAGGGCGCCGTGCGGGTGCCGACCGGCTTCGACCGGGTGAAGACGATCGATTTCTCGTCGGCTGGTCGGATTCGACTCGTGGCCGAATCAGGGGATGAAGTGACCGTGCCGGTGCGGCATGCGTTCGTCATGGGAGGGGCGCCGTCACCGTGAGCACACGATGTTCCGTCATCCAGGCTCAGACCGATGCGTGCGGGCCTCAGGCCTGGCTCGTCGTCGTCGGCATCCTCGCGCTCGCCGGCTGTAACCGCGCCGCGCCGGGCCCGGCTGCGCCCGCCGCCCCGCGCGGCACGATCGGCGTCTCGCTGCTCGCCCTCGACAATCCCTTCTTCAAGGTGATCGGCGACACGATCGCGGCCGAGGGACGCAAGCAGGGCTTTGCGACGCTGCTCGTCAGTGCCGACAAGGACCCGGCCCGGCAGGGCAACCAGGTGAAGGATTTTCTGGTCGCCAAGGCGGCGGCGATCGTTCTCTCCCCCTGCGACTCGAAGTCGATCGGACCGGTGATCCGCGAGGCCAATGCCGCAGGCGTGCCGGTGTTCACGGTCGATATTCCCTGCGACGAGCCCGGGGTCGTGATCGCCACGCAGGTCGCCACCGACAACCTCGGGGGCGGCCGTGAGGCCGGCCAGGCGATGATCGAGATGCTGGGGCCGGCCGGTGGACGCGTCGCCGTGCTCCACTTCAAGCAGGCGGAGTCGTGCCAGCTGCGCGTGCAGGGATTTCGCGAGGTGATCGACGCCCACAATGCCGCCGGCGGGCCGAAGATCGAGATCGCGACGGAGCTCGAGAGCGGCGCCGCCAAGGACAGCGGCGCGAAGGCGATGGAGGATGCGTTGCAGGCGTTTCCCGACCTCAGGGGCGTGTTTGCCATCAATGATCCGGCTGCGCTCGGGGCCCGGGCCGCGCTCGAGAAGGCGGGCAAGACCGAGCAGGTGGGGATCATCGGGTTCGACGGACAGCCGGAGGGCAAGGAGGCGATCCGGGCCGGGAAGATCTTCGCCGATCCGATCCAGTTTCCCGACAAGATGGGGGCAGAGATCGTGGCGGCGATCGTGCGCTACTCGCGCGGGGAAACCCTGCCGCCGAAGACGCTCATTCCCACGAGCCTCTATCGCCAGGCCGACGCCGAGCGGGATCCAACCCTCGCCCCGGAGCCCGTCCGGTGATCCAGGCTGCGAATCCGCCGCTGCTCGTGATGCGCGGCATCGAGAAGTCGTTTCCCGGCGTGCGGGCCCTCGGTGGCGTGGATCTCGACGTGGACTCTGGCGAGGTGCTGGCCCTGCTCGGTGAGAACGGCGCCGGCAAGAGCACGCTCATGAAGGTGCTCGGCGGCGCGGTGCCGCCCGACGCCGGCCGGATCGCCCTCGCCGGCCACGACGTCGCCTTCCGGTCTCCGCAGGAGGCCCGTGCCGCCGGGATCGCCGTGATCCACCAGGAGTTTAATCTCATTCCCGGGCTCACGGCCGTGGAGAACATCTTTCTGGGGCAGGAGCGGTCGCGCGGCGGCTTCATCGCGCGGGGCGACGAGCGCCGGCTGGCATCTGACCTGT
>RFPF01000394.1 GCA_009926295.1 Planctomycetia bacterium | reverse complement strand
CCGCTCGCGGCGATCGCGGCATGGTGGGAGAGGTCGTCGGCCGGATCGTCGGTGGTGCAGACGGTCTCCACGCGGAACCGTCCGAGGATGCCGCGGGCGGAGAGGTCGGGAGCCGCGAGCCGCTCGTTCGCGGCGGCCCAGATCCTGTCGGCGCTGTGCTCGTCGAGAAGCTCGCTTATGCCGAAGTAGCGGAGCAGTTCGAGGTGCGTCCAGTGGTAGAGCGGGTTGCGGAGCGCGTGTGGCACCGTGGCGGCGTAGGCGCGAAACTTCTCCAGCGGCGTGGCGTCGCCGGTGCAGAACCGCTCCGGCACCCCGTTGGCCCGCATCGCCCGCCACTTGTAGTGGTCCCCCTCCAGCCAGATCTCGAACAGGTCACGGAATCGACGGTCGACGGCGAGGTCGCGCGGGGGCAGGTGGCAGTGGTAGTCGATGATCGCCTCGGGGGCGGCGAACTCGTGATACAGCCGGCGGGCCGGCTCGGTGGCGAGCAGGAAATCGTCGTGGATGAACGTTGCGGATGGCATGGCGTCGATGGGGAGGTGCCCGGGGTTCAGCGGACCGGCCGCGACGACCTGCGAAAGGCGGCGGGCGTCATGCCCGTGACCTTGCTGAAGGCGGCGAAAAACGTGTTGAGGTTAGCATAGCCGCAGCGGCGGGCGACGATCGCGATCTTGTCGTCCGTCTCGGAGAGCTGCCGCTTCGCGGCCTCGATGCGGGTGTTGCGGATCTTGTCGCCGGGCTTGCAGCCGACGTGCTCGCAGAACGCCTGGCGGAGCCCGCGGGTCGACATCGACGCGGCGGCGGCCACGTCCTCCACGCTGATCGGGTCGGCGTAGTTCTCCGCGATGTAGCGCAGCGCCAGCACCACGCCCTCGTGATCGACCGAGAGGATGTCGCTGCTCATGCGGGTGATCACGCCGGCGGGCGGGATTCGCACCGGCTTCACCGGCCGCTTTTCGCCGCTCATCATCCGATCGAGCAGGGCCGCTCCCTCGTAGCCTTGCCGCTCGAGGTTGGTGTCGACGCCGGAGATCGTCCGGCTCGTCGCGCCGACGGAGAGCAGGTAGTCGTCGATGCCGACGATCGCGACCTGGGACGGGACGTGGATGCCCTCCTCCTCGCACAGTTCCCGCACCTCGAGCGCGAGCGTCCCGTTCGCGGCGAACACGGCCAGGGGCTTGGGCGACTCGCGCAGGTGGGCCAGCAGCCAGGCGCGTCGCCGGAGCCACTCGCTCTGCGATGCCGCCCGGGCGGCCTGCGTCTCCCAGCGGAGCCAGTCGCATGCGAAGCCCCGGGCCGCGATCTCCCGGGTGAACGACTCGCCCCGCTCCACCTGCGACCAGTTCTCCGAGTCGCTGTAGAAGCAGAACCGCTTCAGCCCGCGCTCGAGGAAGTGTTCGGCCACGAGGCGGCCCGTGGCGGCGTGGTCCTGGACGACGTGCGCGAAGGGAAGGTGCGGCCGCCGGAGCGAAAAATCGACGGTGGGCTTCTTCACCGACAGCACGAACTGGACGAGGTCGTCGCCCGCCGCGAGCCACGCCAGCACGCCGTCGCCGTTCCAGCCCCACGGGATCACCTTCTCGTGAATGATGCTGTGGGCGGCGAGGTGCCAGTGGTGCTCGGTGGCGTACGTGGCGATGCCCTGGAGCAGCCGGTGGTCGTACCAGCCGAGGGCGACGAGCACGTTCTTGGGCCGCTGCGGCACGGGGGCTCCCTACTGGTCGTAGACGTGCAGGAACGGGCGGACCACGGGCGCCCGCCCGCCCGGCGGCCCGAACCAGCGG
>RFPF01000393.1 GCA_009926295.1 Planctomycetia bacterium | reverse complement strand
CCTCGGCGACCTGTGCGATCGCCTCCTCGGTCGCCGGGTTGATCGTGTCGAACGTCTTCCCGCTCCTCGCGGGCACCCACTGCCCTCCGATGAAGAGTTGCGTCTGATGAATCGTCGGTCTGCCAGGCGTCTTGGGCGCGGCGACGGTGGCCATGCGAGGGTCCTCCGGAAGGAGCGAGCGTTGCGGTGGAGTGCGACGGAGAATGCCCCGATTTCCCCGTCGTTTGCGGCCGCGATCCTACCCGCGGTACGATGAGTCAGGCAAGGAGAACACGTCGGCTGCCGCGTGGTGCCGACCGGATGGAAAACCGAGACCGACCTGGGCTTCGAAGGAGTTCGTGATGCACAAAGTTTGCTCGATGATGGCGATGGCGGCGATCGTGATGCTGGCGACGGTGACGGCTTCGGCCGAGGTCACCAGCGGCCCCCAGGTGGGCGACTCGGTGGGCGCGTTCACGGTGACGAAGGTCGCAGGCAATCCCGACGACGGCTTCGCGGTCGGCCGCTCCGGCTGCTATCGCTGCAAGACCGGCTCGAAGCCGGTGGTGATGGTGTTCGCCCGCTCGGCCGACGAGAAACTCGCCAAGCTGCTGAAGAAGATCGAGGAGGAGGTCGAGGAGCACCAGAGCGAGAAGCTCATGAGCTTCGTCAACATGATCGGCGCCGACGCCGAGAGCCTGAAGAAGGCCGCAGAGGAGTTCGCGTCGAAGAATGGCCTCTCGCGGATCGCGTTCGTGGTGCCTGAAGATGCGAAGGACGGCCCCGCCGACTTCAAGATCGCTCCCGACGCCGACGTGACCGTCGTCTGCTACAAGGAGGGCAAGGTGAAGGCCAACCACGCCTTCGCGAAGGGCGGCCTCTCCGACGACAAGATCGACGCGGTCGTGAAGGCCTCGTGCGCGCTCGTCGAATAGTACGCATTGCAGGCGGCGAAGGGCGTGGGCAGTGGCCCGGTGAGGGGCTGCCCATGCCCTCTCGCCGGACGTTCGCTGCGGCCCTCCAGTCTGCTCTCTGCATGTCCGCTTCGCTTCGCCATCCGTGGCTTCGCTCGCTTCCATAGCCCGCTCGAGGGCATGGGCAGCCCCTCATCTCCCCGTCTCGAAGGCAACCGGAAGTCTGGGTGAGGTGGAGTGGGCATGGTGGCGCGAATCTGGCGGCTGATCACGACGGCCTACGAGCCGGAGGAGTCGTTCACCGGCTTTCTCGATCGCGCCGTGTCGCAGGAGAACGACCTCGCGCAGGCGACCGTGGCCGTGCTCTCGGCGGCCGAGAGCCGGAAGCGGTTCGGGGGCGATCTCCCGAAGCACGGCGTGCAGCCGGTCTTCGTGCAGATCACGAATCGCTCCCCCGAGAGCCTTCGGCTGCAGCTCGTGAGCATCGACCCCCGCTACTTCACGCCGCTCGAGGCGGCGGCGGTGAATCATTTCTCGATCACGCGCCGGCTGTCGGCGTTTGGGGCGATGGCGTGGCTGTTCGTGCCGCTGTTGGCCCTCCTGCCGCTCAAGATCGTCACGGCGTGGCTGGCCAATGGACGCATGAACGACGTGTTCGCGTCGAGCGGCTTTCGGCTGGGGCCGATCCGACCGGGGGAAACGGCCGAAGGGTTCGTGTTCACGACGCTCGACCTCGGCACCAAGGCCGTGCACGTGCGGCTCTCGGAGGTCGGGGGCATACTGCGATCTCTCTCTCACGGGCAGGCGGCGGCCCCGATCGACTTCTTCTTCACCGTGCCCGTCGCGGGAATCGCCGCCGATTACCTCGACCGCGACTTCGCCGCGCTGCATCC
>RFPF01000392.1 GCA_009926295.1 Planctomycetia bacterium | reverse complement strand
GGCGACATCGCGGTGACGACGGTGTCGGGCGATGCGGCTGGCGTGGTTCGTTTCAAGGGTGCTGTGGACGGCACGACGAGCGGCGTTGAGAGCCTGTCGATCACCGGGAACCTTGTGACGCTCGAGTCTGTGGGCGTGACGACTGCGCTTGAGTCGCTGTCGGTGTCCGGCACGTCGGACCTGGCGGGCGGGACGACGGTGCGGACGGTTGGCGGCCAGACGTACACGGGATCGGCGACGAGCACGGGTGTCGTGACGGTGCGAGCTGGAGCGGGCTCGGCGGTGAAGTTCGAGGGCGATGTGACGGTGGGTGGGCTCGTGACGACGGGCGATGCCGTCACCGCGACGTGAGCATCAGCCGATCGAGGCGAACGCCGCAGCCCTCACCACCGGCTTCGCCTGCTGCTCGAGCGCCATCGACACGACGGCCGCGACGTTCACCGAGCCGGCGGTGGAGGGCGGCGCCAGGAGCGGAGCGGGAAGCTGGTAGGGGTCGGCCGCGGCGTAGTTGACCCGGTAGCCCAGATCCTCGAGCGAGCCGACCGTCAGCCGGCTGATGGGCATCGGCACTCCCGGGGCTTCTGCGACGCTCGTCATCAGTTCGTTGTTGAAGACACTCTCGCGCCAATGGCTGCCGACGGAGCCCGCACCTCCGACGTTCTCGACCGGCACACCCGTCACGGTCGTTCCGGTGCCCACGAGAGCCTGATACTCAGCCAAGCCGCGCGCCCCGACGTACCTCGGGTCGGTCGTTCCGAGTCCCGTGACGAGGCTGCGCGTGCCCCAGAGCGTGCCGATGCCGAGCACATGCCCCATCTCATGGAGGATCACGTTCGCGAACGTGCCGTTGGACACCATCATCGACACGTCGGCGGTGTCGAACTCCATCGCGCCGAGGTACGGAAGCCCGCCGGTCCCCAGCCGCACGGCTCTCGGGCCAGCCTGCCCGAGGATGCCGTAGGCACCGTCGATCGGCCGCGCCGTCGCCGTGATCTCGACGTCGTCGATCACGCGGCCGTTGTACGTGACGTCCGGCAGATCGCCGACGATGAGCTGTGACCAACGCCGGGCCGCGTCGCGGAACACCTGCTGCTGCCCGCTCGTCAGTGATGAATCGGGGAAGGTGACGACGATCTCGAATGCCGAGTCGTCGTCGAGGATCGAGCCCGTGCCGGCCGCCGACGTGGGACTGACGCCGTCCGTCACCGTGGCGACGAGTTGGAACGTTTCCGTGTCCTCGACGGCCGTTTCGCCGATCACGTTGACCGTGACGGTCTTCGAGATCTGTCCGCGGGTGAAAATCAGGCTGCCGGATGCGGCGACGTAGTCGACGCCAGCCACGGCCGTGCCGTTGGACGTCGCGTATGCGACCGTGATCGGATCGAGCGCCGGGGCACCCAGCCGGATCGTGAAGGTGCACGCCGCGAAGCCCGAATTGCCTTCCGTCGCCGAGGCATTCGTCACGGACACCGTGATCGGAGCGGGGCCGCTCCCGATGATCGTGACCCCGACGGGATCGACCACGGGCATGTCGGCCGATCGCGGCCGTGCAGCCACGAGGAAATACTCGTCCGTCTCGGTGGTGTCGCTGTCGGCGAGGGTGTTGACCGTGAACGGAAGCGACCGGCTCTGGCCGACGAGAATCGTCACCGGCATGTCGCGCAGCGGCCGGTAATCGGCCCGCGTGGCCGTGCCCTCCTGCGTGCTCACGTAGAACGTCTCGGTCTTCGTGGCCGGCTTGGAGAGTTCGATGAAGAACCTGGCGGCGGCGCCCTCGGCGATCCGGCTGTCG
>RFPF01000391.1 GCA_009926295.1 Planctomycetia bacterium | reverse complement strand
GGCGATCGCCGCGGCGATCCGCGGCCGGCGCGACGACGTCGTGATCGCCGGCAAGTGCGGCATCCACTGGGAGCCCGATGCCGCGGCGAGCCCGCCCCGCCGCCAGGTGGTCGACGGCCGCCCCGAGCGGATTCGGATGGAGGTCGATGAGAGCCTTCATCGCCTCGGCGCCGACCATCTCGACCTGCTCTATCTGCACGCCCCCGATCCGAACGTGCCCGTCGAGGTATCGGCGGCCGAACTCGCCCGCCTGCTCGACGCGGGCAAGGCCCGTGCGATCGGCGTGTCGAACGTCTCGGTCGCCCAGCTCGAGGCCTTCGTCGCCGTGTGCCCGCTCTCCGCCTGCCAGATGCACTTCAACATGCTGCAGCGCGAGATCGAGCGGGAGATTCTGCCATGGTGCCGGGCCCACGGCGTGGCGATGGTCGTCTACTGGCCGCTCATGAAGGGCCTGCTCACGGGCACGATGCGCCGGGGGCAGGTGTTTCCCACGACCGACAGCCGCCACAAATACCCGATGTTCAACGGCATGGAATTCGATCGCAACCTCGACTTCGTCGAGGCACTCCGGCCGATCGCCGCCCGGCTCCGCTGCAGCCTGCCGGATCTCGCCCTCGCCTGGACGGCCGAGCAGCCGGGCATCACGAGCGTGCTGTTCGGGGCGACGTCGCCCGAGCAGGTGGGCATAAATACCCGCGCCCTCGCGGTGGATCTCGACGATCAGGCCCGCCGCGACATCGCCGCCGCGATCGCCACCCGCGGCCCCGTCGCCAATCGCCGCCCCGTGTAGGATCTTTGATCGCGCGCCGGCTCGTGACTGCCCAGCCCCTCCCGCCGGACGTTCGCCTCGGCCCTCCCGGCCTCGGCTCCCTGCATGTCCGCTTCGCTTTCGCCATCCATGGCTGCGCTCGCTTCCATAGCCCTGCTCGAGAGCATGGGCAGCCCCGAGCCTCCTCAACTTGAAAAAGGGAGGCTTCGGGCTCCCCGTGTCCCGGAGCAGGCGTATGTAGGCAAGCGCAGCCATGGATGGCGCAGCGCAGCCGGAGTCGCTTGAGGGGAGGGCTGGAGGCCCGCAGCGAACGTCCGGCGACGGGATCTGGGGAGACCGAAGCCGGCGCGCGATCAAGAAACCGAACGTCAAGCGAGAGGGTGGGGGCAATCCCGAGCCGGCTTGGGCGCCTTGAGACCGTGACAGCCTGAAGCCTTTCCCACGGGCAGGCGGGACGCTTGTCCCGCGGTCAGGCGGAGCGGGACGCTGCGACGCTCACGTACGACTGGCGGACCTCGAGGCAGGTGCGCCGAAACGGTTCGGGGCGGCTCACGCCCGAGAGCCGCAGCGTCTCGATCGGCCCGCGGCGAAACACGAGGTCTCCGCAGTCATACCACTCCTGCCCCGGCTGCACGACCAGATCGATGGCGTCGAACCGGTCGAGATCGACATATTGCTCGACCTGCGGGTTGATCCCGCGCTCGACCGTCACGCGGCGATTCGTCAGCCGATACCGCCGGATCGCCCAGGGCAGCCGCAGCGAGAGATAGAGCATCATGCCGGCGGGGATCGTCGCAAGCAGGGCGAGGCGGCCGATGGAGATCGGGCCAAACCCGCCCTGGATCCGATACAGGCGACCGAGCAACTGTCCCAGCGTCGTCGACCCGACCGAAGGCCACACGGTCATCACCGTGGCTTCGGCCACGCTCGGCGGGATCACGCCTGAAATCACCTGGGTCGACATGGGGGATATCGTAATGGGCCGAAAAAATAAAAAAACCCGTCAGGGCTCGGCCGAGCCCT
>RFPF01000040.1 GCA_009926295.1 Planctomycetia bacterium | reverse complement strand
CGGATCTCGACTGGATGGTGGGCGACTGGACGGTCACCGACAACGCTGCCGCCGACCCGAAGGCGCCGCCCCGGCCCGCGATCGACGTCAGCGTGCGTTGGAACGCCGGCCGCACGTTCCTTCTCCGCGACATGAAGATCACGCCGGCCGCGACCACCGCCGGCGATGGCACGGAGCCCGCCGCCCCGATGCACGTCACGCAGCGCATCGGCTGGGATCCGCTCACCCGCCAGATTCGCTCGTGGGTGTTCAGCGCCGACGGCGGCCACGGCGAGGCTTTCTGGAGCCGTGACGGTGGATCGTGGCTCGCCCGGACGACGGCCGTGCTCCCCGATGGCAGCCAGACGGCATCGCTCAACGTCTACAACTACGACGGCAAGGACCGGTGCACCTGGCAGTCGTTCCACACGCACGCGGGCGGCGAGCACCTGCCGCCGGTCAACATGACGATGATCCGCAAGCCGGGGAGGCCCACGAAATGACGCCCTGCGTCACGCGACATCCCGCAGCCCTGCTCCTGCTCGCCGTGGCGTGCCTCGCAATTGCGTTCCCGGCGTTTGCGGCCGAGCCTCCGGCAGGCCAGGGCCAGCCGCCGCAGGTGGCCGCCGCCTCGGCGCCGCAGGACGACATCGCCAAGAAGGCCGAGATCCTCCGCAGCTCGCGCTGGCGGCGGGCGGTCTTCGAACTCGGCGACTGGCTCGACTCGCAGCAGATCTATCCGCCCAAGCAGGTGCTGAAGATCAAGAGCGACTTCAACCAGCGGGTCGCAAAGATGTCGTCGTACGAGCTCGAATATCTGCTCGAGGATCTGGAGTCAAAGTTCAAGGTGATGGATTCGCCGGAGGCCAAGGACGCCCGCGCCTGGGTGGGGCAGTATCTCTCGGCGATGTCCGACAGGAAGCGCGACGAGGTGCTCAAGGACATCCCCAACGTGGTCAGCATGTCGGCCGGCGAACTCTCGCAGGAGATCCAGAAGATCGAGGCCAAGCGACAGTCGCTGCAGCGGCAACAGGCGGCCTTTGACCAGGGCCGGCAGCAGCTCGTCGAGCAGGCCCAGGCGTCACGACAGCTCACGGCGCAGGCGGCGGCCGCAGCCGCGGCCCAGGCCAACGCCGGTCCGGCCTCGTCGCCATACCGCAGCCAGGGCGGCGGCAAGCCCCCGTTCTCCGACAGCAAGGGCAGCGGCATGTCAGTCGGCGTCGGCCCGTGGGGCGCCTACGTCAACTTCAGCGTGGGCAATTTCTAGTTTCACGCAAAACGAGCCATCCTGGCCTCGTTTTGCTTGCCGGCCTCCGGCCGGAAGTGGGCCGGGCCTCCAGCCCGGCAGCACATGGCGCGACGTGTTCGAGCCGCACCAACCATCCTGGCCTCGTTTTGCTTGCCGGCCTCCGGCCGCGATCGAGGAGGCGAGGGGGTGCCCCGTATCGATGAGCCGGCGTATTCGACCAGCGCAGGCAGGATGCCGGAGCGCAGGCGAATCCGAGTGAGCCGAAGCCTGGAGGGCGGAGGCGAACGTCCGGTGAGACGGTACGGGGCAACCCCGAGCCGGCGACTCCGCCCAGGAGGCCGCCTTCCTAGAAGTATCCCTCGCGCTTCTTCTTCTCCATCGAGCCGGCCTCGTCCTTGTCGATGAGCCGTCCCTGCCGCTCGCTCGTCTTCGTGAGCAGCATCTCCTCGATGATCTCCGGCACCGTGACGGCAGACGATTCGTGGGCGGCGGTGAGCGGATAGTCGCCCATCGTGCGAAACCGCACCCGCTTCACCTGTGGCACCTCGCCGGGAGCGAGCCGGAAACGGTCGTCATCGACCATGATCAGGAGCCCCTCCCGCTCCACCACCGGCCGCTCGGCGGCGAAATAGAGCGGCACGAGCGGAATCTGCTCGCGGTGGATGTACTGCCAGATGTCGAGTTCGGTCCAGTTGGAGAGCGGGAACACGCGGATGTTCTCGCCGCGGTTGATCCTGGTGTTGTAGAGATCCCAGAGTTCCGGCCGCTGGCTTTTCGGATTCCACTGGTGGTTGGCGTCCCGAAACGAAAACACCCGTTCCTTGGCCCGCGACTTCTCCTCGTCGCGTCGGCCGCCGCCGAGGGCGGCGTCGAATCGGTAGGTGTCGAGGGCGTCGATCAGGGCGTGGGTGTTCATCGTCGGCGTGTAGACGCTGCTCGGGTAGTCGAAGGGGTTCATGCCGGCGGCGAGCGCCTTTTCATTCACGTGTACGATCAGCCTGAATCCGTGCTCCGCGCAGTAGCGGTCGCGAAACTCGATCATCTCGCGAAAGTTCCACGTCGTGTCGATGTGCAGGAGCGCGAACGGCACCGGGCCCGGCGCGAACGCCTTGCGGGCCACGTGCAGCATGCACATCGAGTCCTTGCCGATCGAGTACAGAAGGACGGGGTTCTCGAAGGCGGCCGCCACCTCGCGGATCGTGTGGATCGCCTCGGCTTCGAGGGCGTCGAGGTTTCCGAGCGTGTAGCTCACGATGCGACCAGCCCCTGTGAAAACGGCTTCAGGCGAACAGCCGGCGCTTCGCCTGGTCGGCGATCAGCTTCACGGCAGGGTGCGTGATCCGCCGCTCGACCGAGATGGCATAAAACTTTTCGCGCACCTTGTCGAGTTCGCCCACCCAGGCCACGTGATAGCGGCGGCAGATCTCCTTCTGCATCACCGTCGGGGCCGCGAACAGGCCCAGGCCGTGCTCGCCCAGCGTCTGGAGCATCGCCATGTCCTCGACCTCGCCCACGATCTCGGGCACGATCCCGCGGACGTCGAACCACTGGTCGAGCGACTGCCGCATGGCGGTGTTGGTGGTGACCTGCCCCCACTGATGGAACCAATTTCTAACATCAGGGTTGCCCTGCCAATGGCTCGCCCCTGTCCGCTTGCTGAGGCGTAGCCGAAGCGAGCGGACAGGGGCGGCGCGCCGCCGGGGCCGGGGGTCGGTACGCCAGTGAGCTGTGGGCACGGAGTTTCTCAACCGGCAGCACGTCGAATTCGGCGGCCACATGGTCGCCGTGATGTCGCTCATGGAATCGCCGGCCGTGATCGCCGGGATCATGCTCGTGCGGATGTTCGCGCCCCGCGGCGACGGCGGCGGCGACAGGCCCGGTGTCAAGGCGATCCTTCACGAGTCTTTCTTCAACGGCACCGTGCTGCTGCTCATCGGCAGCCTCGTGATCGGAGTGATCACCGGGCCGACATCGGGCGAGTCGCTGAAACCGTTCATGTCGGGCATCTTCAAAGGCATCGTGCTCCTGTTCCTGCTCGACGTGGGAATGCTGGCGGCCCGCAAAGCCGGCAAGCTCATCGAGGTGGGCCCGAAGCTCGTCGCGTTCGGAATCGTGGCCCCGCTTCTGAACGCGGCGCTCGGGATCGGGCTCGCCTGGCTCCTCGGCATGGGCAAGGGCGACGCATTCCTGTTCACGCTTCTTTGCGCGAGCTCGTCCTACATCGTCGTGCCGGCCGCGATGCGGCAGGCGGTTCCGGAGGCGAACCCGGGCCTGTTCGAGCTGCTCTCGCTGAGCGTCACGTTTCCCTTCAACATCAGCCTGGGGATCCCGCTCTATTTCGCGGCCATCGGCCGGCTGTGGGGCTGAGCGGCTGGGCGGCACAGGCCGCTTCCCCCCTGAAAACAGCCCTCCTCGTCGGCGGCGGGCCGGGGCTGTATAACTTGGGCGGTTGTGACGGTCGGGCCGGTGGTGCATGACCCCGGCTTTTTCAGGCGGCAACTTCGTGACAAATTTCACGAAGTAGCTTCCTGCGGCCGATTTTCACAAGGTTTCGTGTTCCGAGGGCCGCGGACCGACCGGCTTCCGCCGGCAGTTTGTGCAGGCCCGCCGACTGATTTTGAGCCGCCGATGGACGCCATCCTTCCAGTCCTGCTCTTCGTCGCCATCGCCGCGGCGGTGTCGGTGGGGCTGGTGGTCGGGGCGGGGCTCGTCGGCCCGAAGCGCACGAGCGCCGTCAAGGAGATGCCGTACGAAAGCGGCATGGATCCCGTCCACGACACGCGGCGGCGGTTCGACGTCCGCTTCCACCTCGTCGCGATCACGTTCCTCGTGTTCGACGTCGAACTCCTGTTCCTCTATCCCTGGGCCGTCGCCAGCCGATCGAAGGCGGGCATCGACGGCGCCGTCATCGACGGCCTCGTGTCGGGCCGGGGCCTCGTGTTCGCCGGCGCGATGGCATTCATCGCGCTGGTGGTGGTCGGATTCGCCTACGACTGGCGGAAGGGGGTGTTTCGATGGCGGTGACGTGAGAACGTGTTCGTCAGCAAGCTCGATGAACTGGCCAACTGGTGCCGTAAGAACAGCCTCTGGCCGATGCCGTTCGCCACGGCCTGCTGCGGCATCGAATTGATGGCCACCGGTGCGAGCAAGCACGATCTGGCCCGCTTCGGGGCGGAGGTGTTCCGCTTCAGCCCCAGGCAGTGCGACCTGATGATCGTGGCCGGCCGCGTGGTGATGAAAATGCTGCCGGTGCTGCAGCGGATCTGGCTGCAGATGCACGAGCCCAAGTGGGTGATCTCGATGGGTGCCTGTGCGAGCACGGGCGGCGTGTTCGACACCTACGCCGTGGTGCAGGGCATCGACCGCTTCATCCCCGTCGACATGTACGTGCCCGGCTGCCCGCCGCGGCCGGAGCAGCTGATCCAGGCGATCATCGACCTCCAGGACAAGATCCAGCGGGAGGGCACGATCACCGGCCGAGAGTTCGACACGGCCGAGCGGCAGCGCAAAAAGCGGGCCCTCGTCGAGGCGACGCTGCCCCTCACGATCGACGCCGCCCGCAATCCGGTCCTCCAGCGCGAACTCGCCGCGGCGGCCGACGCCGCCGCACGCACGTGAACCTGCCCATGCCCATCACCCAGCCGCCCGTCGATGCCGTGATCCAAGCGCTCACCGCGGCGGTCCGACCGTGCGACGTCTCCGTGTTTCGCGGCCAGACGCGGGTGGTCGTGCCGGTGGAGCGGGCGCTCGACGCGTTCCGGCACCTGGCCGGCGCGGGATTCGATCTGCTCGTCGACGTCACCTGCGTGGACTACCTCGACTACAGGGGGGCAAAGCAACGGTATGGCCTCGTCTACGTGCTGGTGAACACGGTCACGAACGAACGGCTCACGGTGCGGGTCTTCGCGGACGATCCGGATCCGACCGTCCCGAGCGTGACGTCGATCTGGCGGGCGGCCGACTGGCTCGAACGCGAGGTGTGGGATCTGTTCGGAGTCCGCTTCGAGGGCCATCCGGACCTGCGCCGGCTGGTCATGCCGGAAGTCTTCACCGCCCACCCGCTCCGCAAGGACTACCCGCTCCAGGGCCGCGGCGAGCGGCACAACTTCCCCGTCCTCACCCGCGACGACGGCTGACGCACCATGTCCATCGCCCCCGCCGAATACACCTCGCTCGAGTCCGCCGGACCGCGGAACGAGGAATATCTCTGGACGCTCAACTTCGGCCCCCAGCATCCGGCGACCCACACCACGTTGCGGCTGGTGCTCAAGCTCGAGGGAGAGCGGGTGGTCGACGCCATGCCGGAGATGGGCTACCTCCACTCCGGCTTCGAGAAGATCGGCGAGCACCTCACGTTCAACCAGTACGTGACGGTGACCGACCGGATGAATTACATCTCGCCGGTCGCCAACAACGTGGCCTGGCACCATGCCGTCGAAACACTGCTCGGCATCGAACTGACGCCGCGCTGCACCTACATCCGCACGATCGTCGCCGAGCTCGCGCGGATCAGCGACCACCTGCTCTGCAACGGCGCCGTCGGCCTCGACACGGGCGCGTTCACGTTCTTCCTCTACGCCTTCTACCAGCGCGAGGTGATCTACGACATCCTCGAGACCTTGTGCGGGGCCCGGTTCACCAATTCCTACACCCGGGTCGGCGGCGTCTCGCAGGACTTCACGCCGCTGGTGATCGAGAAGATCCGGGCCTTCCTCAAGACGTTCCCGAAGACGCTCGACGACATGGAGCGGCTGCTCACTCGCAACCGCATCTTCGTGGACCGCACGAAGGGCGTCGGCGTGCTCACCAAGGAGGAGGCGATCAACCGCGGCGCCACCGGGCCGGTCGCCCGGGCGAGCGGCGTCACCCGCGACCTCCGCAAGGACGAGCCATACCTCGCCTACGCCGACCTCGATTTCAACGTCGCGTGCGCGAGCGCCGGCGACTGCTACGCGAGGTATCTCGTGCGGATGCAGGAGATGCGCGAGAGCCTGAAGATCGTCCAGCAGGCGCTCGACCGGCTGCCGGACGGCCCGGTGAACGTCGGCATCGACCAGCGGACGGCCCTGCCGACCAAGCAGCAGGTCTATTCGACGATCGAGGGCACGATCTCCCACTTCGAGCTGTCGATGGCCAACCGGGGCTTCGAGGTGCCGTTCGAGGAGTCGTACGCGGCCATCGAAGCGCCCAACGGCGAGCTCGGCTTCTACCTCGTGGGTGACGGCGACGACACGGCCTACCGGGCCCGCTGCCGGCCGCCCTCGGTGCTCCACTTCGCCCTCTTCCCTCACCTCATCCGCGGCCACACGCTCTCCGACGTGGTGGCGGTGCTCGGCAGCCTCAACATCATCGCCGCGGAGCTCGACCGATGATCGCCCCCAAGCGCGTGCTCACCGACGAGATGGTGGCGAAGATCGAGGCGCTCGCGCCGCGGTATCCCAACCGCCGCGCCCTCACGCTGCCCGCCCTGCACATCGTCAACGCCGAACTGCGGCACGTGCCGCTCGAGGCCGTGGTCGAGATCGCCCGGGTGCTCGGCCTGGCGCCGGCCGAGGTGCAGGACACCCTCACCTTCTACCAGTTCTTCCACCAGGAGAAGCCGCACGGCAAGGTGCGGGCGTTCGTGTGCCGCTCGGTGTCGTGCGCCCTCCGCGGCGGCGACCACCTCCTTGAACACCTCTGCCACAAGAACGGCATCGCGCCCTACGGCACGACGCCCGACGGCGAGCTCACGATCGAGCCGGCGGAGTGTCTCGGCGCCTGCGATTTCGCCCCCTGCATCCTCGCCAACGACGACCTCCTCAAGAACATGACCCCCGAGGCCGCCGAGGCCGAACTCAAGAAACCCCGCGCGAGGGCCACCTGACATGCCGGCGTTCAAGCCCGTCCTGCTGGAAGCCGTCGGGGTGCCCGATGGCCACACCATCGCGAGCTACAAGAGCCGCGGTGGCTACGCGCCGCTCGAGAAGATGCTCGGCGAGAAGCAGCCGGCCGACGTCGTCGAGATGGTGAAGGCGTCGGGGCTTCGCGGCCGCGGCGGGGCCGGGTTCTCCACGGGCCTCAAGTGGACCTTCCTGCCCAAGGACCATCCCGGGCCGATCTACCTCTGCGTCAACGCCGACGAGAGCGAGCCGGGCACGTTCAACAACCGCATCCTCATGGAGGACGACCCGCACCAGGTGATCGAGGGGATCATCCTCTCGTCGTACGCGACGCGGGCCTCCACGGCCTACATCTACCTGCGCTACGAATATCCGCACTCGTGGCACCGCCTCCAGGGGGCGATCGACGAGGCCTACGCGGCCGGCTACCTCGGCAAAAATATCCAGGGCACGAACTTCTCGCTCGACATCTATCTGCACCGCGGTGCGGCCGCCTACATCTGCGGCGAGGAAACCGGCCTCATCGAGAGCCTCGAAGGGAAGCGGGCCTGGCCGCGGATCAAGCCGCCCTTCCCGGCGATCGAGGGCCTGTTCCGCAAGCCCACGGTCGTCAACAACATCGAGACGATGGCCTGCGTGGCCCAGATCGCCCGCCGGGGCGTCGAGTGGTTCAAGTCGATCGGGGTGCCGGCCGACCCGAACAACCCCCGCGATCCCGGCTCCTACGGCCCCAAGCTCTACTGCCTCTCGGGCCATGTGGAGAAGCCGGGCTGCTACGAGGCGCCGCTCGGCATCACGGCCCGCCAACTCATCGACGAGTTCGGCGGCGGGGTGTGGAAGGGCCGCAGGGCCAAGGCCGTCATTCCCGGCGGCATCTCGATGGGTCTCATGACCGAGAGCGAGCTCGACACGCCGCTCGACTTCGCCGGCCCGGGCAGGGTGGGCTGCCTCGGCCTCGGCACGGCGGCCGTCGTCGTGATCGACGACCAGACGAGCATCGTCGACTTCCTCCACAACTCCTGTCGATTCTTCGCCCACGAGTCGTGCGGCCAGTGCACGCCCTGCCGCGAGGGAACGAGCTGGAGCCTGCGGATGCTCGAGCGGATCAAGGCGGGCAGGGGGCGGCTCAAGGATCTCGACATCCTCCTCGAGCTCGGCCAGACGATGGGCATGATGCCCGGCTCCACGATCTGCGGCCTCGCCGACGGCGCCGCCTGGCCGATCAAGAACGCGATCAAGAAGTTCCGTGGCGAGTTCGAGGACTACATCAAGCGGACCAATCCCTCGGGCTGGATGGTCACCGACCCCGTGCCCGCCCTGCAGATCGTCGGAGCCCACTGATGCCGGTCGTGATCGTCGACGGAAGTGAGATCGAGATCGGGGCCGACGAGCGGCTCAACTGCATCGAGGCGGCGCGCCGCGCCGGCAAGGAGATCCCGCACTACTGCTGGCATCCCGGCCTCTCGGTCGTGGCGAGCTGCCGGATGTGCCTCATCGAGACGGGACAACGCGATGCGGCCACCGGCAAGATCACGATGGTGCCCAAGCTCGTGCCGGGCTGCCAGACGCCGGCCAAGGACGGCACGGTGATCGTCACCGAGAGCCAGCTCGTCACCGACAGCCGCGCCCGGGTGGAGGAGGCGCTCCTCATCGACCACCCGATCGACTGCCCGATATGCGACAAGGCGGGCGAGTGCCTGCTGCAGGACTACCACTTCGAGCACGGACAGGCCGAGCGGCGGGCCGACCTCCATCCCTTCACCAGCCGCAAGCGCGACGTCGGCCCGACGGTCACGCTGTTCGTCGATCGCTGCATCATGTGTACACGGTGCGTGCGGTTCACCCGCGAGGTCTCGGGCACCGGCGAGCTGATGGTGACCAGCCGCGGCGCGAAGGAGGAGATCGACGTCTTCCCCGGCTTCCCGCTCGACAACAAGCTCGCCGGCAACGTCGTGGACCTCTGCCCCGTCGGTGCCCTCGGCGACAAGGATTTTCTCTACCAGCAGCGGGTCTGGTTCCTGAAGCGAGAGGCGAACGTCTGCGGGGGCTGCTCGGCCGGCTGCTCGATCCACACCGAGCACAACCAGGACACCGTCTACCGCCTCAAGCCGCGCGAGAACCCCCACGTCAACAAGTGGTGGATCTGCGACGAGGGCCGCTACGGCTGGCACCACCTCCACGATCCGTCGCGGCTCCTGGCTGCCGGCCACCGCACCGAGTCCGGTCGCGGCCACGCCGGGACCGAGGCCTTCGAGCCGGTCGAGTGGGCCGACGTCGTGGCGCGGCTCCGCGCCGACCTCAAGGCCGCGGGCCGGCTGGCGGTCGCGGTTTCCCCGATGCTCACGGTCGAGGAGGCCTGGATGCTCTGCGCCGTGGCCCGCTCGATCGATCCGGAGGCGTTTCTCGCGGTCGGGCATGTGCCCGTCGCCGGGGAGGACGAGACCTTTCCAGGCGGGTTCACGATCCGCGCTGAGAAGTGCCCGAACCGCCTCGGCGTCGAGGCCGTCGTGGCCCTCTTCGATCCGCAGACGCGAACCTGGGGTGATCTCGTGGCCCACGTCGAAGGGGGCAACGCCGACGCCGCCTGGATCACCGCCGGCTATCCGGCCGCCTGGATCGACGACGCCACGGCTGGATCGTTCGCCGGCCTCCGGCAGCTCGTCGTGCAGGATCTCTTCGACTCGCCGCTCGCGGCTCGGGCCACGTGGCGACTCCCCGCCGCCGGCTTCGCCGAGCGGGCGGGCACGTGGGTGAACGTGGCGCACCGCGCCCAGGCTTTCGAGCAGGCCATCAAGCCGCCGGCGGGCGTGTGGCCCGAGGGCCGTCTCTACTGGAACATGCTCGGACGCCGCGGCCTCTACGATCCGGTCGCCGTTCGGCACCAGATCGCCGGCTCCGCGGCCGCCTTCGCCGCCCTCGCGGGCGACCTGCCCGCCACAGGCATCGATCTCCGCCTCCAGCAACTCGCGCCATCATGAGCGCCCTCCTGCCTTCCCCCGCCACTCTCGCCGCGCTCGTGAAGATCGGTCTCCTCGTCGGCGGCCTGATGACGGCGGCTGCGTATCTCGTGCTGCTCGAGCGCTGGATCGCAGCCTGGGTGCAGGACCGCCGCGGCCCCAACCGCGTCGGCATCCCGCTCACGAAAATCCGCCTCTTCGGGCTTGGTCAGCCGCTGGCCGACGGCCTGAAGATCATCCTCAAGGAGGATTTCACGCCCAGGCACGTCGACAGGATCCTCTACACCACCGCCCCGCTGGTGATCCTCGCGGCGTCGCTGGCCATCTTCGCCGCCATCCCCTTCGGCAGCGTGCTGCCGCCGCTCGGCATCCCCGGGCTGCCCGATCCGGTGCCGTTCCTCGTGGCGCCCGGCCTCGATGTGGGCGTGCTCTGGGTGTTCGCCCTCTCGAGCATCGCGGTCTACGGCGTGCTCCTCGGCGGCTGGGCGAGCAACAACAAATACGGCTTCCTCGGCGGCCTGCGTTCGAGCGCCCAGCTCGTGGCCTACGAGATCCCGCTCGGCCTCGGCCTGCTCGGCGTCGTCCTCGCCGCGGGATCGCTCAAGCTCGACGCGATCATGAACGCCCAGGCCGAGAGCGGCGTGTGGTACGCCCTCGCGCAGCCGCTCGGCTTCCTCGTCTTCATGGTGGCGAGCTTCGCCGAGGCGGCGCGGCTGCCGTTCGACCTCCCCGAGGCCGAGCAGGAGCTCGTCGGCGGCTACCACACCGAGTATTCCGGCATCAAGCTGCTGCTGTTTCTCGTCGCCGAGTTCCTCCACATGATCACGGCGGCGTTCCTGATCGTGATCATGTTCCTCGGCGGCTGGCACCTGTGGGGCGTCACGGGCTCGTCGCAGGAGGTGACGTGGCTGGGGGCCCTCGCACGATTCGCCATCCTGACCGGGAAGATCCTCGCCGTGATCGTGTTCTTCATGCTCGTCCGCTGGAGCTGGCCGAGGTTCCGGTTCGACCAGCTCATGAACCTCGCCTGGAAGGTGATGCTGCCCCTTGGCCTGGCCAACCTCGTCACCGTGGCCGCCGTCGAGGAGTTCCGCCCGCAGCTCGCCGCCGCGCTGGGCGAGGCGGGAGGGAAGTGGGCCGCGATCGGCCTGCCATGGGTCGTGTTCCTCGTGGGCTGGATCACGGCCGGCATCCTCACACCCTCCGGCACCGACAACACCCCGGTCCGCACCCGCGGGCCGCTCGACGTCGAGAGCGACCTCCTTCACCACGACGACCGACGCCGCGAACCGGCAGGTACCCCATGAAACCGACCGATCCCGCCATCACCTGGCTCGAGGAAAAGCCGCTCGGGCTCGCCGAGCGGCTCTACCTGCCGCTGTTCATCCAGGGCCTCACGACCACCGCCCGGCACATGGTGAGCCCGAAGGTCACGGTGAACTACCCCGAGGTGCGGCCCACCGTCGGCAACCCGCTGATCTACCGCGGCGTGCACCGGCTCAACCGCGACGATGAGGGCCGCGTGAAGTGCGTGGCCTGCTTCCTCTGCGCCACCGCCTGCCCCGCCCACTGCATCGACATCGTGGCCACCGAGAGCCCGTGGCCCGACCGCGAGAAGTATCCGGAGAGCTTCCAGATCGACGAGCTGCGGTGCATCTTCTGCGGCATGTGCGAGGAGGCCTGCCCGGTCGACGCGATCGAGCTCACGAGCCTGCTCGACCTGACCGGCAAGAGCCGCGAGGAGATGATCTTCGACAAGGAGAAGCTCCTGAGCGTCTACGACATGACGAAGGACGCAGAGCCGATGAAGTCTTCCGCCCTCGGGGGAACGCTGTGAACGCTGGGCTCCCCGAACTCACGCCCGGAATGCTCGTCGCCGGTGCCGTCACGGCGGCCGCCGCGAGCCTTTGGCTGCTCCTGCCGCGCGGGACGGAGAGCCGCCTCGCCCGCTGGCTCGGCCTGGTGCTCGGCGCCGCGGCGATCTCCGGCTTCATCGTCACGGGCAGGCGACTGGGGGGCCTCGGCGAGGAGGCGGTATTCCTCACCGTCTCGCTCGTCGCCGTGGTCTCTGGAGCGGCTACGATCGTCACCCGCTCGCCCGTCTACTCCGCGATCTGGTTCGCCCTCGCGCTCTCCGGCGTGGCGGGCGTGCTGCTCGTGCTCGGGGCGCAGTTCCTCGGCGTGGCGACGATCGTGGTCTACGCGGGAGCGATCCTCGTAATGTTCCTGTTCGTGCTCATGCTGGCGCAGCCATCGGGGCTCGCGTCGTATGACCGCGTCTCGAACGAGCCGCTGCTCTCGGCGGTGGCGGGGGCGGTGCTCCTCGGGCTGCTTTCGCTGTCCATCGGGCGAATGTCGGCCGATCCCACGTGTTGCGCCGTGCCGGCGAAGGCCGCCGCGGTGTCCGATGCAGGCGCCGCCGCGACGGCCGTGGCCGCCGATCCGCTCGCGGCCGACCAGGTGGCGAGGCTGGGTGGAGAGCTCTTCGGCCGCCATCTGCTCGCCGTCGAGGTGGCGGGCGTGCTCCTCCTGGTGGCGCTCATCGGCGCGATCGCCGTCGTGGCCCGAGGCGAGGCCGCCCTGGAGGACGACCGGCGGTTTTTCGAGGGAGGCGTTCGCCGATGACCCCGCTCGTGGCCGCCACCTCCACCGCCCTGCTGCAAAACGCGCTCGTCGTGGGTGCGATGCTGTTCGCGCTCGGGCTCGTCGGCATCCTCACGCGGCGCAACCTGATCGTCATGTTCCTGTCGGCCGAGCTCATGCTCCAGGGCATCTCGGTGAGCCTCGTCGCCTGGAGCCGGCACCATGGTGACTTCGGCGGACACGTTCTCGTGATCTTCGTGCTCACCGTCGCCGCCTGTGAGGCGGCGGTGGCGCTCGTGTTCGTCCTCCAGGCCTTCGCCCGCACCGGCCGCCTCGATGTCGCCGCCTGGCAGGCCCTGCGGGAGGCGACGCTCGCCCGCAGCGTGGATCATGCGTTGCCCGCCTCCGACGCGGAGCCGCAGCGGTGGCCGCGGCTTTCGACCGCCGGCGTCCTTCCGCCCGGCGCTGAAGAGCCCTCCCTCGAGCGCGAGCACGTCTAGCCGCGCGCCAAAGCCCATCCACAACCTCATGCAGCAGCTCTCCCCCGCCACCCTCCTCGTGCTCGTGCCGCTCCTGCCACTCGCCGGGGCGGTGCTCACGCTGCTTCTCGGCCGCGTCCTCGGCCCGCGGGCGCACCTCCCGGCGATCGCCGGCATCGCCGGCGCCGCCGCGGTGGCGGTGATGCTTCTCCTCGGCACCTCGAACCAGGTGGGCTCGGCCCACGGGCCGCACGCCGAGCCCGTCCGGCCGGTCGAGATGATCACCACGCTCTGGCAATGGGCCTCCGTGCAGGATGCCTACGTGCCGCCCGCGTCGAGCGCTGCGGCGGTTCCCGGCACCGCCGTGGGGAGCGCGGGGAGCACTGCCCGTCCTTTCACGATCCCCGTGGCGCTCCGGCTCGACCCGCTCACCGCGACGCTCCTCGCGATCATCACGTGTATCGGCCTGGTGGTGGCCGTCTACTCCATCGGCTACATGCACCACGACCCTGGCTATCCACGGTTCTTCGCGGTCTTCTCGCTGTTCGTGTTCTCGATGTCGATGCTCGTCGCGGCGAGCAACTTTCTCGTCGTGTACGTGTTCTGGGAGGCGGTGGGGGCGTGCAGCTATCTCCTCATCGGCTTCTGGTTCCGCAAGCCCGAGGCGGCCCGGGCCGCGAAGAAGGCGTTTCTCGTAAACCGCATCGGCGACTTCGGTCTCGCGATCGCGACGTTTCTCCTCTGGATGACGTACGGCACGCTCGACTTCCACGATACGCTTTCGCCCGACGGCACGATCCTGCCGGGCATCCTCGGCCAGACGCGGCTGGCGGACGTCGACGGGATCGTGGGCGGCGCCGTCGGCACGGCCATCTGCCTCTGCCTCCTGCTCGCGGCCTGCGGCAAGAGCGCACAACTGCCGCTCCACGTCTGGCTCCCCGACGCGATGGAAGGCCCCACCCCGGCGAGCGCCCTCATCCACGCGGCCACGATGGTGACGGCGGGCATCTACCTCGTGGCCCGCTCGGCTCCGCTGTTCATGGCCTGCCCGGGCGCCCTCACTGCGGTGTCGATCGTGGGGGCGACGACGGCGCTCGTCGCCGCGCTGATCGCCACGGTGCAGAACGACCTCAAGCGGGTGCTCGCCTACTCCACGATCAGCCAACTCGGCTACATGTTCGCGAGCCTCGGCACCGGCACGCTGCTCGGCTTCACCGCGGCGATCTTCCACCTCGTGACCCACGCATTCTTCAAGGCTCTCCTGTTTCTCGGGGCGGGGTCGGTGATGCACTCGATGGGCAATGTCATCGACATGCGGCGCTTCGGTGGCCTCCGCCGGATCATGCCGATCACCGCCGCGACGTTTCTCGTGGGGTCGCTGGCCCTTGCGGGCATCGCCCCCTTCTCGGGATTTTTCAGCAAGGACGAGATCCTCGCGGCACTCCACGGGAAGGGCTGGCCGAACGCCCACGCCGAGCATCACGACGCAGCCCCGGCGTCCCACGCGAGCCTGTGGAATGCGTCGTACGTGGTTCCACGGCCCGCCCCGCGAGAGGATTCGACCGACTGGCTGGACGGCTTCGATGCCCCGGCCACCTGGCGGTCGCTCTTCTGGATGGCGCTCGTCACCGCCGGGTTGACCGCGTTCTACACGTTCCGCGCCGTGTTCATGACATTCACCGGCCCCACCCGCGTGCCCGACGAGGCGGGCCATCATGCCCACGAGTCGCCGCCCGTGATGTCCGTTCCGCTCGTCATCCTCGCCGTGCCGGCGGCCGCGGTGGGATGGTGGCTCTTCGGCACGCAGTCTCTCGCCCACTTCCTCGCCGCGACGCCTTCGTTCTCCGCCCCTGCCGTCGCGGCCACGGCCGCACCGCACGCCTTCCACATGGATCTCGCGATCCAGGGCACGCTCGCCGCCGCGATCGGCGTCGTGATCGCGGCGATCGGCCACCTCGGCCGGAGGAGCGACGGGCCGCAGCTGGAGCGGTTTCTCGGTCCACTCCAAACCTTCTTCGCGAACCGCTGCTACGTCGACGAGCTCTACGCGTGGCTCGTCGTCCGCCCACTCGAAGCGCTGGCGGTCGTCGCCGCGCTCTTCGACCGGCATGTCATCGACGGCCTCGTGAACACCTTCGCCCGGCTGCCAGTGGCGCTCGGCGGCATCGTTCGCCGCCTGCAGGGCGGGCTTCTGCAGCGGTATGCCCTCGCCGGCGTGATGGGCGTCCTCGCGATCGTCGTCCTCCTGGCCTGGCAGCTCCGCGGCTGATCGACTCCACCGCAAGATCCTCCATCCCATGAACCAACTCGCCCCCGGCCCCGGCGTCCACCTGCTGCTCGCGATCGCGACGCCGCTGCTCGGCGCGCTCAACGTCTGGCTGCTCGCCGGCCGCGGCCGAGCAGCCGTGCGGCAGAGCGCCGTCGTGACCACGGTCATCACGCTGGCGATCACCGGCTGGCTCGTGCTGCGCTACCTCGCGAGCCCCGAGGCCGCCGTCGGCGAGCCCTACGCCGTGGTCACGCTGCCGTGGTTCGTCGACGGCATGTTCGACGTCCGTCTTTCGCTCGGCCTCGACGGCCTGTCGATCTGGCTGTTCGGGCTTTCCGCCCTCCTGTCACTCACCGCAGTGCTGGTGAGCTGGGACGCGATCTCCGAACGGCCCGCCGGCTTCTACGTTCTCCTGCTCGTGCTCGAGGCGGCCATGCTCGGGGTGTTCGCGGCCCGAGACGTGATCCTGTTCTACGTGTTCTTCGAGTTCACGCTGGTGCCATTGTTCTTCCTCATCGGCATCTGGGGGCACGACGAGCGGCGCACCGCGGCGATCAAGTTTTTCCTCTACACGCTCGCCGGGAGCGTGCTGACCTTCCTCGGCCTGCTGGCAATCGTGCTCTGGAACGCGTCGCACACCGGGATCGTCACCTTCGACATCGCCGCGCTCACCGCGGGCCTCGCCGCCCACCCAATGCCGATGAACGCGGAGGACGGCTGGCTGCAGATGATCGTCTTCATCGCTCTGTTCGCAGGCTTCGCCATCAAGGTGCCGATCGTTCCGTTCCACACCTGGCTGCCGCTGGCCCACGTCGAGGCGCCCACAGGAGGCAGCGTCGACCTGGCCGGAATCCTTCTCAAACTCGGCATCTACGGCTTCCTGCGGTTCTCTCTGCCGATGCTCCCCGACGCCGCGGCCGCGGCCGCCCCGTGGATCTTCGGGCTCGGCGTGGCGGGCATCATCTACGGCGCGCTCGTGGCCCTCGTGCAGACCGACCTCAAGCGGCTCATCGCCTACTCGTCGGTGAGCCACATGGGCTACTGTGTGATGGGCCTGTTCGCACTCGAGCCGGTGGCGGTCGAGGGCGCGACGCTCCAACTGGTGAACCATGGCCTCTCGTCGGCGGGGCTGTTCGCGCTCGTGGGCATGATCTACGAACGCTTCCACACGCGGAACATCGCGAGCCTCGGGGGGATTGCGGCAAAAGCGCCGTGGCTCGCCGCGTTGTTCATGCTGTTCACGTTCTCGAGCATCGGCCTCCCGGGCCTCAACGGCTTCGTGGGCGAGTTCATGATCCTCGCGGGCTCCTTCCAGCGGGCTTGGGCCGGGGTATCGCCTGCGTGGCAGCAGGCCTATCTGGCCATGGCGATGCTCGCGGTCGCCGGCGTCGTCCTCGGGGCGTGGTACATGCTCTGGGCCGTCGAGAGGGTGCTGTTCGGGCCGTCGCGCGAGCCGCCGGCGGGAGGCGGCTCGCATGGGCACGACAACCACGGGCACGCTGAATCCACCGCAGACGTCGACCTCGAGTGGCACGAACTCGCGGCACTTCTGCCCCTGGCCGTATTCGTCCTCTGGATAGGCCTCGTGCCCGCCGTGGGCTCGAGGAACGTGGCGGGCACGAGGCCTATCCAGAGGACGAATACGGCCAGGGGCAGAAGTGCCGCGAGTTCGTGCCACTCGAGGTCGACGTCTGCGG
>RFPF01000390.1 GCA_009926295.1 Planctomycetia bacterium | reverse complement strand
TGGGCTCGTGTCCTACGAGTGCGGCCTGTTGCGGCTGGGCATCGATCCCCCCGGCCCGCCGGCCGGCGGCGTGCCGCGGCTCGCGCTCCATGTCTACGACGTCGTAGTCGCATTCGACCACGACTGCGGCCGCGGCTGGATCATTTCGCAGGGCGTGCCCGCGCGCGGGCCCGTGGCCCGCAGGGAGCGTGCCGCCGCCCGGCTCGACGCGCTCCTCGGGCGGCTTACGAGCCCCCCGCGGCCGCGGCCCGCCCCGCCGACGGCTTCCCTGCCCGGTCGCCTGGATCCGCTCCACCTGCACCCGGACGTCCTTTCGACCCACTCGCCCGATCGCTATCGCGCGATGGTGGCCCGCGGCATCGAGTTCGTGCGGGCCGGCGACGTGTTCCAGGTCAACCTGGCCCAGCGGTTCGCGGTGTCGGCCGCGATCGATCCCGTCGAACTCCATCTCCGGGCCCGGGCGCTCAACCCCGCTCCGTTCGCCGGCTACTTCGATGCCGGCACGTGCCGCATCGCCAGCATGTCGCCGGAGCGGTTTCTCCAGGTGACCCGGGGCACGGTGCGCATGCATCCCATCAAGGGCACGCGGCGGGTGACCGCGAGCCCCGAGGCGGACCTCTACGCCGGCGACGACCTGGAACGGAGCGCCAAGGACCGGGCGGAGAACGTGATGATCGTGGATCTCGTGCGCAACGACCTCTCGCGGGTGTGCATGCCGGACAGCGTGCGGGTGGAATCGCTCTGCCGGCTCGAGCGCTACCGCTACGTGCAGCACCTCGTGTCGATCGTGGCGGGCCGTCTCCGCCGCGGCCTCGGAGCGCTCGACGCCCTCGAGGCTGCGCTTCCCGGCGGCAGCGTGACGGGCGCCCCCAAGCACCGGGCCTGCGAAATCATCGCCGAACTGGAGGGCTTTCCCCGCGGCGCCTACTGCGGCTCGCTCGGCTATCTGGGCTTCGACGGCGCGGCCGACTTCAACCTCCTGATCCGCACGTTCGTGGCCACCGACGGGCTCGTGACGTTCGCGGCCGGGGGCGGGATCACGGCCGCGAGCGACCCCGCGGCCGAGCATGCCGAGTCGCTCCACAAGGCGGAGGGAATGCTGCGGGTGCTCGACTCGTTTTCAGTCCCGCGCGGGGAGGCGCCGTGATCCTCGTCCTCGACAACCGCGACAGCTTCGTCTTCAACCTCGCCCGCTACCTGCACCTGCTCGGGGCCGAGACCGTCGTGCAGTCGAGCCACGAACTCGACGTGGCCGGCATCGCCCGGCTGTCCCCCGGAGCGATCGTGATCTCGCCGGGCCCCTGCACACCGGCCGAAGCGGGCTGCTCGCTCGCGGCGGTGCGGGCCTTCCGCGGCCGCGTGCCGATCCTCGGCGTGTGCCTCGGCCACCAGTCGATCGGCCAGGTGTTCGGCGGCACGATCGTGAGGGCCGGGCGTCTCATGCATGGAAAAGTCGACCGCATCGCGCACGCGGGGAAGGGGCTCTTCGTGGGCCTGGCGAGCCCGATCGAGGCGACCCGCTACCACAGCCTCGTGATCGATCCGCCGACGCTGCCCCGCGACTTCGAGGTGGACGCGTGGTCCACCGCCCCCGACGGATCCCGAGAGATCATGGCGATCCGCCACAGGACGCTCCCCGTGTTCGGCGTGCAGTTCCATCCGGAGAGTTTCCTCACGCCCGCCGGCTACGACCTCCTGCGGGCGTTCCTCGCGGTGCGGGCGGCATGATCGACCTGGCGGATGCGATCGCGCTCGTCGAGGCGCATGCGACCCCGCTGCCGCCGCGGCGGCAG
>RFPF01000389.1 GCA_009926295.1 Planctomycetia bacterium | reverse complement strand
CGATGGGGCCATGACGTCGCCCGCCCCAGCCCCACACGACGACGGTCGCCCGGGCGGCCCGCTCCTCGTGGTCGGCGTGGTGACGCTCGCGCTGTTGGGCGCCCTGACTCCATGGATCGCACGCTCCGCCAGCGCCGTGCTGTCGGTCCCCACGACGACGCCGATCGAGTGGGTGCCGGCGACCTTCCCGCCGCGGGTGGCCTACGACGCCTTTACCAGCGAGTTTGAAAGCGGCGACGTCGTCATCGCCTCGTGGCCCGACTGCACGCTCGACAGCCCGGCCATCGACCGGTTTCTCGCCGCCGCCACCGGCACCGCGGCCCCGTGCGATTCAAAGGGCCGGCCCTGGTTCGAGGGAATCGCGACCGGCAAGACGGCCCTCGCACGGCTCACCGGCCCACCGCTCGCGCTCGATCGGGCCGAGGCGCTCGAGCGGCTGAGGGGCGTGCTCATCGGTGCCGACGGCGACACGACCTGCCTCGTCATCCCCTTCACGCGGGCCGGCCTCGCCGACCGACAGCGCGCCGTCGCCTGGATCCGCGACGTCCTCCTCAGGACGGCGACGCCGCATGAGGGCGATCTGCACCTGGCCGGACCCGTGATCGACAACGTGGCGGTCGACGCGGCGAGCGCCGACAGTCTCGCCACGTTCGGTGGCCCTGCCGCGGCGCTGATCCTCGTGCTGACGTGGTGGTCGCTCCGGTCGCTGCGCTACGCCCTGCTCGTGTTCGTCGTGTCGCTCGCCTGCGTGGGCCTCTCGTTCACGTTCCTCCACGCCTGGGGCGACCGGATGAACCCCGTGCTGATCGTGATGCCACTGCTCGTGCTCACGCTCGGGGTTTCAGGGGGCATCCATCTGGTCAACTATCTCGTCGATGCCCATGAGCACGGCCCGCGTCGCGGCGTCGCAGCCCGTGCCATTGCGACGGGGTGGCTGCCCTGCTCCCTCTCGGCCGGCACGACCGCCGTCGGGCTGTTCTCGCTCGTGGTGAGCGAACTCGAGCCGATCCGCGTGTTCGGGTTCCATGCGGCGCTCGGCGTGCTCGCGACGCTCGCCCTCCTGTTCCTCGTGCTCCCCGGAATCTTCGAGCGCTGGCCGATCCCGAAGCGCTCCGGGCGGGACGAGCCGGCCGTGGTGGCCGACCCTCCGCTCGCGTCGGGGATCATCCGCCGTGCCCACACCATCGTGATCGTCGCGACACTCGCGATGCTCGGCACCGGCGCCGGAGCGCCCCGAATCCGCACGTCGGTCGCGATCGACACGCTGTTCACGCCCGAGAGCAGGGTGATTCGTGACTACGCGTGGCTCGAACGGGCGATCGGGCCACTCGTGCCCGTGGAGGTCGTGCTGCGGTTCACACCTGACGCGGCCATGCGCGCCGCGGAGCGGCTGGACCTCGTCCGCGAGGTCGGGGCGGCGGTCGGGGGATTGCCCGGGGTGACGGGTGTTTTGTCGGCGGCGACGTTCCTGCCGGACGGGCCGGCCGCGACGGGCGTCCGTGCCGCGGCCCGCAAGGCCGTCGTCGCCCGCAGGCTCGAGCAGGGGCTTGCCGGGCTCGCCGACATGCGGATCATCCGCGAAATCGACGGATCGCAGCTCTGGCGGGTGACGGCCCGGACGTCGGCCCTGTCGGGCCTCGACTACGGCGACTTCCTCGCGGAGGTGCGCCGGCGCGTCGATCCGCTCGTGGCCGCCCACGACGGGGCCGCCAAGGGCCTCACCGTGGAATACACGGGCGTGATGCCGCTGGTGAACGCGATCCAGAAGACGCTGCTCCACGACCTGTTTTCGAG
>RFPF01000388.1 GCA_009926295.1 Planctomycetia bacterium | reverse complement strand
GGGGAAACCCTAACCTCCCGCCCCCGTGATCCTCACCCCGCGAGTGCGAGCGACCGTCGCAGCCGCCGCGATCATCGTGGCGACGCTCGGGCCGGGCTGCAGGCTCGTGCCCCGCAATGGACCGGTGCCGCAGGATCTCGCGGTGGCACGACGGCTCTCGAACGAGGGTCTCTCCGCGGCCGACCGCAACGACCTCGGGCATGCTGAGAGCCTGTTGGAGAGGGCGGTGAAGAGCTGCCCGACCGACGTCGACGCGCGACGTCACTATGCCGACGTGCTCTGGCGCCGCGGTGAGCGCATGGAGGCCGTGGCGCAGATTTCGCAGGCTTTGCGGCTGTCGCCCGGGGAGTTGGCGCTGTGCCTCGACGGCGGCCGGATGTACCTGGAGCTCGGCCTGCTCGACGATGCCGACCGGCTCGCCGCCGAGGCGGTCGCCGCCGCCCCCGGGTCGGCGGCGGCGTGGCGGCTGCACGGCCAGGCGGCGCTCGCGCGCGGCCGCGCGGAGGAGGCACTCGCCGACTTCCACCGGGCGCTCGCCATCCAGCCGGACGACCGCGACGTGCTCCTCGACGCGGCGGACACCTACCGCCGGCTCGGCAGGCCGCAGCGCTGCCTCGCGACCCTGGCGATCCTCGGCGAGACGTACGGTCCCAACCAGGCACCCCCGCACGTCCTCGCGCTCGAGGGCATGGCACAAGAAGCCCTCGGCCGGCCACTCGACGCCCTCGAGAGTTACCGGCAGGCGGTGGCCCGTGGGGGCCGAACCCCGGAAATCGAGGCGCGGATGGCGGCACTCGCCACCCAGCCGGACGGAGAGCAGGGCGGCGGGACGGAGATCATTCGCCGGTAGTCGTCCGCCCGGTGAGCAGGTCGAACGCTCCGATCGCGGGCACGAGGAGCGCGAGCGTGGCGAACCCGTAGCCGGCAGCCGTCACCAGCAGCACCTGCAGCGAGTTTCCCTGGAGGAAGCCGGTGATCGCCACGAACGTGAGCGTCGGCAGCAGGGCCGATGCCCAGGCGATCGCGGGCGAGGGATTGCGGGCCGAGAGCGCCGCATACAGGCCGACCGCACCTCCGACGACCGCCGCGAGGAAGGGGGCCAGTTGCAGCTCGAAGCTCGAGCCGAACGCCACCATGATCCGCATCACGGTGGCGACGCCGACGAACAGGAACGCCACCGTGCCGAGCGCCACCGCGATCGCCCGGCGCGACGCCGGGTAGCAGAGGCCCGCGTGGAATCCGAGCACCGCCGAGAAGAAGAGCAGGATGGCCATCCCCATCGCGAGGTAGAGGGCGTTTTCCGCCGTGACGACGCCCGCCACCGCGAGCGCCGCGCAGAGCGCCAGCGGCAGGATCACGAGTTCGCGGGCCACCACGAGCACGCCTCCCAGCTTGCCCCACACGAATTCGGACGGTTCGAGATCGCTCACGAGGAGCAGGTCGAGAGCGTTGCGGTCTCGCTCGGTGGTCACGCTCGTGACGGCCAGTGCCGCGACGGCGACGAGGCTCGCCAAGGCCATCGGCACCACCGCCACCGCGATCGCCAGGCGGTCGGGCCGGTCTGCGCGGGCCTCCCGCACCACGCCGGCGACCGCCGCCGCGAAGAGCACCAGCCATGCCAGCCGCACGACCACGATCGCCCGCCCGTAGGCCCGCGTGCGGATCTCCCGCCACAGGATGGGGTTGGCCCACACCTCCCGGGCCGGCCGCGCCCGCGCCGCCGGCGCGGGTGCCCGCCGCCGCGCCTCGCCCGCCACGTTCCAGCGCCTCACGTTCGCCACCGCGATCGCGGTGG
>RFPF01000387.1 GCA_009926295.1 Planctomycetia bacterium | reverse complement strand
CCGGTGTTGCCGAAGTTGAAATACCAGCGTCCGTCCGGACCGACGACAAAGGCATGCACGGAGTGGTCGTGCTGTCGCACGCCCGTCTTCGTAAAGAGCGATTCCCTGCGGTCTGCCTTCAGGTCGCCATCGTCATCGTGGAAGATGAAGACGTCTGGGGCACACGACACGATCACCTTCCGTCCCGCACCTTCGCCGATCACGCAGATCCCCAGCGCCGAGTCGACGTCGCGACCCTGATGAAACACGGTCTGCTTGTCGGCCTTCCCGTCACCGTCCGTATCCTCGAGGACGAGAATCCTGTCGCCGTCCTCACGGGTCTCCTGCTTGCCGCGATAGTTCAGCACCTCGCACACCCAGACCCGCCCCTTCGAGTCGACGTCGATGTCGGACGGGCTCGAGAGCATCGGCTCGCTTGCGAAGAGCGACACCTCGAGATCCTCGGGCACGAGGAGCTGGCTCGCCGAGGCAATCGTCGCAAGCGATTGGGCCGCGATGAACAGCCCCGCCACGGTTCCCAGCCGATGTGGTCGTGTCATCTTTGCTCCCTCAGATGGCGGCAACAGTGAACTTTCTTCCGCTTCACACTACCGCGCCCACGAGCCGCATGACGTGAATGCAAAGATTTAGTACGCAGATCATCCCACTATCGCCGTCACCGCTTTGGGGCGAATAATCGCATCATAGTCTTCCCAGGAGCAGCCGATGACCTCCCGTGTTTCTCGCCTGTGGCTGGCGTGTGTGTTGGTCGTCGCGCTCTCGCAGGCCTTCTTCGGCGACCCGGCCGCTGAACTGCTGCTTGCGGCGCCGGCGGCTCTCGCTGCTGCCGAGGTGCCGCAGCCTGTTGCGCCCGCCGCAGGAGCGATCGTATTCTCGCCGCATCCCCACTTCCGCTGGCAGCGGGAGGCCGACGTTCGTATCGAGGAAGTGCATCGCGTTCAGATCGCCCGAGACGACACATTCGCGGAGCCGGTCTGCGACGACCGGCTCGAGGTTGTGTCGCGGTTCGTGCCGGCGAACCCATTGCCTCCTGGGCGGTATTGGTGGCGCGTGCGGCGCGGTGATGGCGAGTGGTCGCAGGCCGTTGCCTTCGAAGTGCGTGCTCCGGAGAAGGTCTTCTCGATCCGTGCCGGAAGCGATGCGGAGACCGTGGCACGGGTGCTGCAGGAGGCGGGGGCGAGTGGTCCGGCACGGGTGGATTTTGAGCCCGGAGAGTATGCGCTCTCCGTGCGTGATCGCACGGGACTGGCAACCCTGAGGGGCGCGCACGATCTGATCATCGATGGGAACGGTGCCACGGTGGTGCTCGCTGGCGAAACATGCCTCCTCAGCCTGCGGGATTGTCATCGCGTGACGGTCCAAAACTTTGAAGCGCGGAGCAGCCAGCCCGGGCACACTCTCGTGCGGGTGCTGTCGGTCGATCCACTGAACGCGCGACTCGTCGTGAAGCCTGAACCAGGCTACGACGCCGACGTGGCACGCTTCTTTGTGGGTGAAGGCAATGGCGGCAGCTTCCTCAATCGCGTGGACCCCGAGCATCATGGGCGGCATCTTAGTCGTGGATTCGTCAGCGCACGCGACGCCACGGCTGCGCCCCTGCCTGATGCGGACGGTCAGTTCGCCATCAGTCCGGTCAAGCCAAGTGCCTTGGCGCATCACGAACCGGGCGCACTGGCCGTCGTCACGCTGTATCGATCACCTTTCATCCGGATGGATGGAACGGAGGAGTGCACGCTCTGCAACATCAGGCTCGTGGATCACCCGGGTGGACCCTGCATGGGCAATGACAACTCCGC
>RFPF01000386.1 GCA_009926295.1 Planctomycetia bacterium | reverse complement strand
GACATCACCGATGGCACGAGCAAGACGTTCCTCGTCGGTGAGATCAGCACGCAGCAGCGCGGTTACAACGGCGACGGTGAATTCATGAAGTTGCAGGGAGCCGGTGTCTGGCCGGCCGTTCCGGTGCAGATCAAGTGCGATGACTACGTGCTCCGGCAGTGCGACGCCGCCCATCCACTCAACAGCCAGTTCCCTGAAGATGTCATCTTGAATGCCAACGGCGGCATCGATGAATGCGACGGCTTCGGCAGCCGCCACCCCGGCGGGGCGAACTTCGTGATGTGCGACGGGGCGGTGCGATTCATCGGCGAAAACATCCAGTCGGCGACCAGCCCCCTGGGCACGTACCAGCGGCTGTCCCACCGGGCGGATGGCCTGGCAATCGGCGGGGACGAGTAGCCGTGCCGAGCCGCGACGCGTTCCTCATGTTCGCCCTCGTCATGACCCTCGCCGGCTGCGGCACACGCGGGCCCGAGCGATTTCAGCTCACCGGAAAGGTGACGTTCGACGGCCGGCCAGTGCCGAGCGGCCTGATCCGGTTCGAGGCCGACGCCACGCAGGGCAATAGCGGGCCGGTGGGCTACGCGACGATCAAGGATGGCCGCTACACGACGGCCGAACAAGGGAGCAAGGGTGCGCTCAAAGGCCCGCTCGTCGCCATCATGACCGGCGGCCCGGCCTCCAATCCGCAGGTGGAGTTTCCCGAGATGTGGTTCACCGATTACACGGCGAAGATCGTGCTCGAGCCGCATGGCCGCATGACCACGTTCGACTTCGACGTGCCGAGAGACAAAAAGAAATGAAACCGCTCGTGATGGCGCTGCTGCTCGCTGCATCGGGACTGATCGCTCGCGCCACCGAGCCCGGGCCAATCCGCGCCGTCGTCTGGGACGAGCGGCAGCCGGAGCAGAAGCAGGCCTACGACACGTTTCTCGGCGACGAAATCGCCACGCGGCTCTCTGGCCTGCCAGGTATCGAGGTGCGGTCGGTGGCGCTCGACGACGCCGAGCAGGGGCTTTCACCCGAGATCCTCGACTGGGCCGAGGTGATCGTGTGGTGGAGCCACAAGCGCAACCACGACGTGCCGCTCGACAAGGCCCGGCGGATCGTGGAACGCGTGCGGGCCGGCCGGATGATGTATGTCGGCCTCCATTCGGCCCACTGGGCGCGGCCCTTCACTGAGCTCATGGACGAGCGGGCCCGCGCGGACGTGCGCCGGCAGTTCGCCGACGTGCCGGCTGAAAAACTCGTGATCACGGAGGTGCCGGGGCTGCGGAAGGTGCCGGCCCGCGATGCCCGCTTCACGCCTGCCACCGACGTCGACCGCAAGCCCGACGGCACCGTCGCCGTCACGCTCCACCTGCCGGGCTGCATCTTCCCGGCATACCGAAACGACGGGAAGCCGAGCACGGTGACGGTGCTCGACCCGAAGCATCCGCTCGCCGCCGGCCTGCCGGAGGTGTTCACGCTCCCGCAGACGGAGATGTATGACGAGCCGTATCACGTGCCGGAGCCCGACGCCGTCATCTGTGAGGAGACGTGGGAGGCGGGCGAGCGGTTTCGGAGCGTGATGGCGTGGCGGGTCGGCACGGGCAAGGTCGTCTACATCCGCCCGGGGCACGAGACCTTTCCGGTGTGGAAGAACGACCACATGCTGCGGCTCCTCGAAAATGCGATCCGCTGGCAGCGGGCACGGTAGAGAAGGATCCGGCAGGGCGGCAGCCCGCCTGACTGCGTCGCATGGATGCAACGCCCTCGGATGACCATCTCTGACACCAGGCCCGGAGGGCCGAGTTCGTTCCAGCGGGCGGAGGCCCGCCAAGCGACGGTCGGCAGGATGCCGAGCCG
>RFPF01000385.1 GCA_009926295.1 Planctomycetia bacterium | reverse complement strand
GCTCGTGCTGCGTGCGCTCGTCGGCGGCGGCCAGCCGGCCCACGAGTTCCTGCATCTCCTGCACCGTGCGCAGTGCGTCGCCCCCGCGCTCGCGCGCGACCTGCTCGACGCGGTCGGCCGTGTAGGCGCGCGACACCCCGGCCAGCGCCAGCCCGATGCCCAGCGCCGAGACGATGCCCACCGAGACCAGCGGCTGGCGCAGCACCGCACCCAGGCGCCGAGCCTGGCAGGCGAAGGGGACAGGCCCGCCACGAAGCCGCCGGCCACCGCCGCCTGCGACACCGGGCCGGTGTGGCCGGCGAAGAAATCCTCCGGCGTCGCGAGACGCGCGAGGGCGTCGGCCGCCTCCACCTTCCACGCCTTGACCAGCGGCGCCCGCGACGCGACCCTCGCGGCGACCGCGCGGCCGGCCCCGCGGGCGAACCAGGCGGGCGCTCCACGACCCATGAAGGCCGCCGCGGCCAACTGCTCGGCCGCGAGGGCCGCGAGATCGGCGCCGTCCGCGTCGGCGGAGGGCACGATCAGCGCCCCGTACGCCACGTCGCCCGACACGCCGGCGTCACCCATCAGTCCCTTGGGCCGCTCCTCTCCGAGGATGGACTCGCGAAAATTCGAATAGTCGTACGGCTTCGCGAACAAGAAGCACGCCACGCCCCCCTTGAGCAGCGGCGTGTCGTCGCCAGACAACTGCTTCCGCACCCCGTCGACTGCTGACTCGATGACGCCGGCGGCCTCGTCGAGCCGCGACTGCGGCAGGTTGCCGATGACGACGACGTCGGCGAGCGGCGCGACCGCGGGCGGTTCGTCGGCCAGCCCGCGCCGCCAGAGCTTCTCGGCGGCCGCGAACCGCGCCGCCTTGAGGTCGTCGTGCGACAGACTCCGGGCCCGCCCCGCGGCGGCCACGTCGGCGAGGGCGGCATCCGGAGAGAGGAGGTCGAGCCGCGCGCCCTGATCGATCCATTTCTGCACCAGCGCGATCGTGTCGGCGGAGAGCGGCGGCTTGCCGATCGGCATCCGCTGTCCATCGATGCCGCTCGAGCCCTTGATCTTGCGGATGATGAGGCTGTCGGCCCCGCTGCCGGCGACGAACGGGGAACCGCTCATGCCGCCCCGCGACAACCGGTTGAACGTGGTCATCGAGAACCGGGCCTCGGGCTGATCGGCGTCGTGGCAGCCGGCGCAATTCTTGAGCAGGACGGGGGCGACGTCGAACGCGAACGAGACGTCGCCGGGCGCGAGCACCACGGGCCGCGCGGGCATCTCGGCCGCAGCAGCGCGGCCTGCGGCAGGCGGCACCGGCACGGCGGCTGCCTGGCCGAGCGGTGCCGTCGGATCGGGGCCGTCGAAGGCGGCTCCGGCATTGATCCAGGCCACGAGCAGCGCGAGGTCCTGGGGCTGCACCTTGCCGCCACCCCGCGGCATGTCGCCGGTGGCGATCACCTCGACGAGACGGCTGGCATCGCCGACTCCACGCTGCACGACGCCCGTCTTCATGAGCGCGTCGTACGACTGCATCTGGAAGCCCCCCTTGCGGCCCGTCACGTGGCAGCCGCCGCACTGCGCGACGAGCACCGGCGCCACCTGCCGCGTGAAGCTGATTCCCGCCGCCTGCCCCGCGGCGGGCTGCGCCGGCCGACCGGCCGGCTTTGCCGCAGCCGGATCCGGCCTCGCTGACGCGGGCCGAGCGGCCTTCAGCCTGGGAATCGCGATCCCCGACACGTCGACGCCCTCGAGCGCGAGGTCTTCCTTGAGCTGCGCGCACGCCTCTACGAGGGGACGCACTCCCGATGGCACACGCTCCTGGTCGGCGAGTTCCGCGAGATCGGCGGCGACCGCCGCCAGCAGCGTCTTCGCACCGGC
>RFPF01000384.1 GCA_009926295.1 Planctomycetia bacterium | reverse complement strand
AGCCGGCAGCACCACCGGCCCGCTCTCGTCCTGCCAGTTGCCGCGTGGCAGCACGCGCACGGATAGCGGCTCTGCCCGCGCTTGGGTGACGAGCGTCCAGGTGCGGCCACCGAACAGACCGCGGGCCTGTGCCGCCAGGTCGTGTGCCCGAGCGGCAGCCGCGGCGTCGTGGGCCGTCGACACGAGAAACGCCGTCGTCGAGCGCGCGGCCTGCGCGGCCGACCGCGTGCCGCGCGGCGTGGCGAGCGAGGCCAAGTCGTCGGCCGACGCGACATCGAGTGGCTCGATGGCTGCCAGTGGCGAGAAGGCGAGCGAGAAGCGGACGTCGGTGCCAGCGGTCACGGTTGCGACGATTCGGTCGCCGGCGGCGGGCGTGAGCGGCTTCTCGAGCAGCCATACCGCCGCGATCACGTCATCGGCCCGCACGGTCTTGGGCAACTTCCACTCGCCCTGGATGCCCGGCACTTCCGCGCCGCCGCGATGCACCGGACGCTTGGCCGTCGCCTCGCCGATCCGCAATGGCAGCTTCCGCGTTTTGCCGGCGGCATCCTTCACGTCGAGCGCGAGCGTGACGACACCCCCGAGCTTCTTCAGCCCGGTATCCGGCTCGGGCGACGCCCCATCGACAACCAGCCTCACCGCGGCGAGCGCCGGCAACCCGGCGGCGTCATACTCGATGCGAATCGCCTCGCCCTTGCCGAGCGCCTTGTCGGCTGCCACCGTCTGCATCGGCGAGACGGCGGGTGCACGATCGGCGACGTCCTTGCCGTCTTTCGTGATCCGCGCGTCGGCCGGTGCGGGGGCGAGCCAGCCCTCCGCGTGCGACGACAGGAACGGCACCACGCCCGCCTCCCAGGCGGCCTGGGCCGACGCTGCCGCAGGATCGGCAGCCAGCCGCGTGGCCGCGTCGGCGAGGTGCCGTGCCAGTTCGGCTTGCTTCCGGGCGAGTCGCCGCTTCATCCAGGGCGACTCCACCTCGAGCTCCGGCGGAAACGGCGAGTCGTTGTTGACGCCCTCGAGTTCCGGCTCGGGCGTGTAGCCGTAGTTCGCGTAGACGCCCCACTGCTTCACGTCGGCGAAGAAGGCCTGCAGCTCGTAGAAGTCGCGGGCGGTGATGGGGTCGAACTTGTGGTCGTGGCACTCCGCGCAGCCGAACGTACTCCCGAACCACGCCGCGGCCACCGAGCGCACCCGCTCGGCGCCATACTTCGCCAGATACTCCTTCGGCTGCGCCCCACCCTCGCGGGTCATCATGTTGAGGCGGTTGTAGCCGGTTGCGACGAGCTGCTCGGTCGTGGGGTTCGGCAGGAGGTCGCCGGCCAGTTGCTCGCGCGTGAACTGGTCGAACGGCTTGTTCGCATTGAATGCATCGATCACGTAGTCGCGGTACGGAAAGATCCGCTGGTTCTGGTCGCCGTGGAAGCCGACCGTGTCGGCGTAGCGGGCGATGTCGAGCCACCACACGGCCATCCGCTCGCCGAAGTGCGGCGAGGCGAGGAGCGCGGCGGCGAGTGCCTCCCCTGCCGGTCGCGCGGCATCGCGCGGCAGGGCCGCCTCGGGCGGCAGCCCGGTGAGATCGAGCGACAGCCGTCGTTCGAGCACGTGCCGCGGGGCCTCCGGCGACGGTGCCAGCCCCTTGGCGGCAAGCTTCGCCTCGACGAAGGCGTCGATCGGGTTCGTGCCTGCCTCCGCGGAGGGCACGGCAGGCCGCACGAGCGGTGCATACGCCCAGTGCGGCTCGTAGACGGCGCCCTCGGCGACCCAGCGCCTGAACAGTTCCTTCTGCTCGGCGGTCAGCGGCTTGTGGGCCGACTCCGGCGGCATCGGATTTTCATCATCGAAAATCCGCTTGATGATCTCGCTTGCATCGG
>RFPF01000383.1 GCA_009926295.1 Planctomycetia bacterium | reverse complement strand
GGAGGGAGAGGACGACGAGCAGCCCGGCTCCGAGCACGAGCCAGGAGTCGGCGAGGTTGAAGATCGGCCA
Source organism: Planctomycetia bacterium (assembly GCA_009926295.1). Classification (GTDB taxonomy): domain Bacteria; phylum Planctomycetota; class Planctomycetia; order Pirellulales; family UBA1268; genus RGVT01. The sequence continues at coordinate 1,816 of RFPF01000383.1, read as the reverse complement.
ATCGATGATTCCCTCGAGGCGGAAGTGAATCCAGTCTCGCACGGCGAACACGGGCTGGCCCACGCGTCCGAGCGGCGCGTGCCAGCGGAGGCCGGGGATGCCGAGGCGGTCGTAGAGGTTGCCGACGATCCCGCCCGCGATCAGCCCGAGCGCGGCCACCAGCCAGGGCTCGCCGCGGATCGAAGCCCGGGACACCGCGTACACGATGCCCGCGATGGCGGCGCACGACACGGCCGCGAAAAACATCCCCATCCCCTGCCCCATGCCGAAGAGCGCACCCTCGTTGAGGTTGGTCTCGAGCACGAGCATCCGCGGCACGACCACGATCGGCGGCCGCTCGCCGGGCATGCCGAGACGCGCGAAGAGCAGCGACTTCGTGGCCAGATCGGCCGCCGCGGCAACCGCCGCGATCGCCCCGAACAGCTGCCAGCCACGGGAGGGGTGCCACATGGCGGGGCGAATTCCGTTTCGCGGGCGGGGATGGATCGCGGAGGGACGAAAGCCCGTCCGGGTCAGCGGGGTTGGCGCGGGCGGCTCGGGCCCTGTTCGAACTTTTCCGCACAGCGGATGCAGAGCGCGGCGAACGGGATGGCCTCGAGCCGCTTCTTGGCGATCACGCCGCTGCACTCCTCGCAGATGCCGAAGGTCTTGTTGCGGATGCGGTCGAGCGCCTGCTCGACCATCTCGAGCGTCCCCTCCTCGTTCGCCATCAGGCTCAGGGTGAGTTCCTGCTCGTAGGCATCGGTGCCGAGGTCGGCCATGTGGATGGGCATCCGGGAGATGTCGCCGCTGGCATCGGCCCGGGTCTTCCCCAGCGCCGCGTCGGCCATCGTCGACACGTCGCCCCGCAGTCGGGCACGCATCGCCTCGAGCGCCGCCTTGAATGGCTTCGTTTCCGCCGCTTTCATGCGCGTGCATCCGTCTCGGAGGGAGTCACGTGGGGCCGGGGCACCACGCCCCCGATCCGCCACCAGAGCAGCCCCATAGCGTAACCGCTCCCCGCGGACTGTCAATCTGGCAGGGATTTGCGCGTGGTACCGAAAAATCAGCTCGCTGCGCTCCTGGCGACGCTGCTTGCTGTCCCGCCATGAATGGCCTAACCTTGCAAAAATCGGTTGAAATCGAGTCGGCGCCGCCCCGATGCCGACGTTTGAACGAGCGTCAGGGCGTTTCCTCGCCAAATCCAGGGACCGTTTCGTGGCCGTCGCCGCCCGTACCGACCTCGCGTTCCAGCAGTGCATTTCGCCTGCCTGCGGGGCAACCTACTCGGTCGACGAGGTGCTGACGAGCTGCCCGTCGTGCGGCAACCTGCTCGACGTGGCGTACGACTGGGATCGACTCCGGCCCCCGACGTCGTTCGAGGTGTTCGAGCGAAAGTGGATGCGCCGCAGCGACCCGCTCGCCTACTCCGGCGTGTGGCGATTTCACGAGCTGTTTCCGTTCGCGCCCCGCGAGAGCGTGGTGACGATCGGCGAGGGACAGACGCTGCTGTCGGTGTCCGACGGCGTGGGCGCTTTCGTCGGCATGCAGCCGGGCAGGCTCCACCTCCAGTATGAAGGCCTCAATCCCTCGGGCTCGTTCAAGGACAACGGCATGTCGGCCGCCTTCACGCACGCCCGCATGATCGGGGCGAAGCGGGCGGCCTGCGCCTCCACCGGCAACACGAGCGCTTCGCTCGCCGTCTACTGTGCCGTCACTCGGCTGATGCGGGGCATCATCTTCATCGGCTCCGGCAAGATCTCCTACGGCAAGCTCTCGCAGGCCCTCGACTACGGCGCCCTCACGATCCAGATCGCCGGCGACTTCGACGACGCGA
>RFPF01000382.1 GCA_009926295.1 Planctomycetia bacterium | reverse complement strand
CGTGCCTCGCCGCCCGCCGACACGGCGCGTTGCTCCGCCAACTCGGTGACACGGTGGTGATCATGCCGCCGCTGTGCATCACCCCCTCCGAGATCGACCGCCTCGCGGCGGCGGCCAGGGCGGGCATCCTCGCCGCGACACAATGACTTCTGCTCGCACGACGCGAGCACAGCGGGCGATTCACACCTCGGCTGTGACGATGCCCGCATGAGCTGCGGGGGCCATGGAAGGCCCCGCAGCACGATCTACTGCACGACGCTCTTGCTTCCCTCCGTGGAGCCACCGATCGGAGCCCCCTCGGGCATCGGACGACCGGCCGTCGGGATGCCGAGCCGGTGCAATTCCTCGCGGACTCGCGGAGAGCCCGGAACTGCTCGAAGCTGTCGGGATAGCACCAGAGCGTGACGGTGGTGTCGGGGCGGATGTCGCCGAGCACCCGGCGAAACCGCGAATGCGGCGCGACGGCCTCCTCGAGCGTCTCGCCGATGCCCGGGCCCGACGGCCGCACGACCCACTCGCGGGAGCGCACGAGCACCTGGCCCCGCGACTGGTCGACCTTCACCTCGATCACGTAGTCGAGCGAAAATTCCTGCACGGGGCCGACCGTCTCGATCCTCTGCGACATGCTCGTGATCGAGCCCGAGTGCCGGCGGGTCTGCGACTTCGCGAGCTCGAACAGCTCCACCAGCGGGATGTAGGCGATCCTGCCCCCGTCGATCTGGAAGTGCAGTTCCTCGCCGGTCACGGTGCGCGCGATCGGCGTCGGATAGGCGAGCACCTCCTTCGTGGTCTGGGGAGCGTGGGCGATGCCCTCGGCCTCCAGCGTGCAGCGCTCGATCTCGGCCTCGATCCGCCGGCGCTGGGCGGCCGTCTCGGCGGCGGCGACCCGCGCGGCATCGGCCGTGCCCTTGCGTCGCTCCAGCTCCACCTTGGCCGCCGCGACGGCCGTGGCGAGGGCCACCCGCGAATCACCCGCGAACGCGGCCGCGGCCACCACGGTCTCGGCCTGCGCGGCGAGGTCGGCGATCTCGCTCTCGGCTGTCGTCGCGGCCTGATCGAGGTCTTCGATGTCGCGCTCGAGCTCGGCGGCCCTCGCCCTGGCCTGCGGCGTCGCCTGGAGGACGATGTGCTGCACGCGTCCCCCGACCACCATCACGAGGATGATGAGAATGCCGACGATGTTGGTGACCACGTCGAGGAAGGAGTCCTGACCGGCACTGCTGATGTCTTCGGGCTTCGGGCGGGGCATGAAGGAATTCCTCGGGGTCGGCGACGGTTGCGGGCTCAGCGTTCCTCGTGCAGGAAGCTCGCGCGCTGCACCGGCGGCAGGTTGCGAACCTCGTCCTGATGGCCGCTGTGACGGGTGTCGAGGCCGCTGTCGGCGAGGAGTCGCTCGAGGTCGTCGCGGCGCGAGCGGCCATCGGCGGTCGCCGAGAGGACCAGCTGCGGCTTCCAGTACATTCGCTCGCCCGCGATCCCCCAGCCGGCGACCCGTGCGTGCACGGCCTTGACCAGGTCATCGACCGCCGACGCGGTGTCGCCGTCGACCGAAATCCGGCCCTGCACGCGCCGCCCGCCGTCATCGAGGAGCCGAAACTCGTTGAGCGCGCACTCGATCTGGATCGGCCGCGTGAGCGGGATCGGGCGATCCTGCGTGGCGAGGCTCGCCCAGTTCTTGCCACGGGCCTCGGCGAGGGAGGCCGAGGCGGAACTCGCCGCTCCGCCGCCCTGCTGCCCGCCCCGCTGCATGAGCCCGGGCATCGCGGCACCGCCACCCGCCGCCTGCGCCATCGCGCCGGTGCCGGCCGCCGCGCCGCCGGCGGAACCCGAGGCCGTTCCGGTCCCGGTCCCGCCGCCAGGCACTCCGGGCACGGAAACGGAACCGCCGCCG
>RFPF01000381.1 GCA_009926295.1 Planctomycetia bacterium | reverse complement strand
CGAACAGCCCGGAGCGACAGAGGCCCGAAGTCGGCGGCGAGCGTATGCCCGTACCGTTCTTTGAGTGGCCGCAGCGCGAGCTTGATGCCTTCCAGTTCGCGGGATGGGGGCAGGTAGTAGCCCTCAGCGAACTTCATGTAGCGGACAAGCAACTCGGCGATCGTCAGCCGTTCGCTCCCGCCGACGGCTTGCGGCCTGCCAGCGGCCAGCCATTCACCGACCACGCGATCGTATTCGCGGTGGCTCTCGGGCGAGCCGAACTTGCCGCAGTAGAAATCCTTGCCCCCAAGCGTCACTACGGCGAGGCCGCGGGCCTTATGGTGGCGGAGAGGAACGTTGCGAGCGGACATCGTGATGCCTCCAGAGTTTGGCGAATCCAGTACGTACTGGGTTTTCGCCCTTCGGAAGCCGCACGACTCCACGCGGAGCCGGTGAGCGTTTTTCGCGCTCTCGGCAGGACTTTCGATCCAATAGCAGCGGCCGGACTTGAACCGGCGACACCCGGCTTATGAAGCCGGTGCTCTAACCAACTGAGCTACGCTGCCCTGATGCTCAAACTATACCGTCTTCGACCACCGTCGCCAGCGCCTTGGGCTCGAGCGTGCCATCCGAGGGTCGGTCCGCATCTCGAGGTGTGTCGTGCCCGACACTCCGGTCAGGGCATCTCTTCCAGCCTCGCGACGTCGGCCAGATCCTGCGGGCGGCCCGTAGCACGCTTGTTTGCCAAAAGATGATGTTTCGAGATCATCTGGAAGGTAACACCGTCCACCGTGCTCGTAACGCGTTCCGCCCATGCCTCCGCGAATGTCACGCCGTCAATCGCGGTGAGAATATCGATCCGATTCGGTGGAAGTCCGATCTGATAGACAATATCGGGCTCTGTGAAAGAGGTCGGTAACAGCCGACTGCGAGGTGCCCCGAAACGTTCGAGAGCTCGCCAGACGCGTGCCGAATTCTCGGGTGTCGGCCTGACCCACAGATTGATGTCGCCGGTTGCCCGAGGAAGTCCGTGCCCAGCCACGGCATACGCGCCGACCACGAGCACGTCAGCGCCCTCGGCGGACAACGCATTCAACATCTCGGCGAAGTCGCGATTCATCCACTCGCCTTCCGGTAAATGCCCATGCGGAAACCGTCAGCGGCCACACCATCGCGACCCGCTCTGCAATGGTCATGGATGTCCGCGTTGACCAATCCAGGCAGTCATATCGCGGGCGTCCGTCGGAGTTCCCATGCCTCCATTATAGCCTTCCGCATGCAACCCATTGGTCAAAGATGCCGATGGTCTTCGCCTGATCCGGCGTCACGCCGTGCGGGTGGCCGACAGGAGCACCACCGCCCGCTTGCCGTCGGTGTGGTACGGGTCGCCGGTGAGGTTGCGCTTCGGGGCGGCGGCGGTGCAGGGGCCCACGCCATCGACGTAGCCCGCCGCCTGCACGCGGCCCGCCTGGAGGAGGTCTTCGAGGACGTAATCGCGGGACTCGTCGACATTCGGATCGATCCGATGCGTCGTGAGGTTCCAGGCTCGCGTCGTGAATCGCACGCCGATGTCGCGGCTCACCTGGCCCACCCACACCGGTGCCTCCTGAAACGAAAGCGGCGTCAGCCAGAGCCGCAGGTGGAGCCGTTCGTTGATCGAATGCCGCACCCTCTGGAGCGCGAGATCCTGCGTGCGACTGAAAAGGTGCAGCGGGCTCACCGGCGAGTAGCGGTAGTTCGAGCCGAACAGGAACGCCCGCACCGTCTTCCAGCAGGTGGCATCGTCTCGCAGGCGTCCCAGCGGGCCGCGAACGCGGCAAGCAGGCCGTCGAAGGATCCAATCAGCACGAGGTTCACCGGATCGCCCGACCGGGATCCCGAGGCGTTCGTCGTGGCTGCGGGCAGGGCCTCGAGCCG
>RFPF01000039.1 GCA_009926295.1 Planctomycetia bacterium | reverse complement strand
AGCCGGGCCTCTCCCTGGCTCGTGAGCAGGCCGCCCTGAAAACTGGCCGCCACCGGCGCGATGCCGTGGCGGGCAAACAGGTCTTTGAGGGCTCCGACACCGTGCTGCTGCAAAAATCCTTCGGCATGCCCGAGCCAGAGGTCGATCGCGTCGCAGTGGCCGGCGGCGTAATCCTCGAGGATCGTCTGCAGCGACGCGTCCAGCGAGCACACGGTGGAAATGGCCGGGATCACCGGAGCTTGTCCTGCAGGAGATCGACCACCTCGGCGATCGGCACCCGCGTCTGCACGAGCGAGTCGCGGTCGCGCAGCGTCACGCTCCGGTCGGAGAGGGTCTGACCGTCGATCGTGAGGCACCAGGGCGTGCCGGCCTCGTCCTGCCGGGCGTAGCGCCGCCCCACGGAGCCCTTCTCGTCGTACATGCAGGGCATGTGTCGCTTGAGCTTCCTGTAGAGGTCGATCGCCACCTCCGGCATCCCGTCCTTCTTCACCAGCGGCAGGATCGCCGCCTTGAGCGGCGCCAATCTCGGGTGGAGCTTGAGCACGGTGCGGCTCCGGGGCTTGCCGTCCTCGTCGGGCACCTCGTCCTCGTGGTAGGCGTCGCAGAGGAAGGCGAGCACCGCCCGGTCGGCACCGGCCGAGGGCTCGATCACGTGCGGCACGTACCGCTCGCGCGTGACGTCGTCGAAATAGGAAAGGTCCTTGCCGCTCCCCTTGTGCCGCGGCTTGCCGTCGGGGCCAATCTCCAGCACGAGCGCGCCATCCTGCCGCACGAGCTTGCCCTCCATGTGGCTGCGGAGGTCGAAGTCGCCCCGGTGGGCGATCCCCTCCAGCTCGCCGAATTCGCCCGGGGCGAGGAATGGGAAGGCGTACTCGATGTCGGCCGTGCCGACGGAGTAGTGCGAGAGCTCTTCTCGATCGTGCTCACGGAGCTGGAGCTTCCCTTCGGTGAGGCCGAGGTCGAGATACCACTTCCAACGCCGGTCGCGCCAGTAGCGATACCACGAGGCCGAGTCGGTGGGCTTACAGAAAAACTCGATCTCCATCTGCTCGAACTCGCGCGAGCGAAACGTGAAGTTCCGCGGCGTGATCTCGTTGCGGAAGCTCTTGCCGATCTGGGCGATCCCGAACGGCACCCGCACCCGCGACGTGTCGAGCACGTTCTTGAAGTTCATGAAGATGCCCTGCGCCGTCTCGGGCCGGAGGAAGGCCCGGTCGTCGTCACCGCCGGCGAGCGCGCCGATCCGCGTCTCGAACATGAGGTTGAACTCGCGCGGGTCGGTGAGCGTGCCGGGCTCGGAGGCGTCGGGGCCGAGGACGCCCGCGAGCGTCGTCGCCCCGGCGGTCACCGCCGCCGACAGGCCCGTGATGCCGCCATCCCACTCGATCTCCTCGATCTGCTTCGCCCGCAGGCCGAAGAACTTCTGGGCCTTGGCGGTGAGCGCGGGCTGCGCCTCGTCGCCCGAGGCGTCGGTGGCGACGAACACCCGCTTCCCACGGTGCGCCGCGAACCGACCGCTCAGGTGGTCGTAGCGGTAGCGCCGCTTCGACTCGCGGCAGTCGATCATCCAGTCGTGGAAGAGGTCGAAGTGGCCCGAGCACTTCCAGACCTGCGGATGCATGATGATCGTGCAGTCGAGCCCGGCCATCTCGTAGGCCTCGGGGGCGCCGGCCGGCGCGGCGAGTTCGTCGTGGCCGGCGACCATGTCGTGCCACCAGGCATCCTTGAGGTTGCGCTTGAGCGCCACGCCGAGGGGGCCGTAGTCCCAGAAGCCGTTGAGGCCGCCGTAGATCTCGCTCGACTGGAAGATGAAGCCACGCCGCTTCGCCAGCGACACGATCCGGTCCATCCGCGACTGATCGGTGGGTTTGTCGGGTTTGTTGGTCATGGGCGGGAGTGTAGCAAGGCGGGCAAAAGGCTGCCCGTCGCGGCGTCGAACCGGGGCACGACCGGGAGCGTGTCGATCGCGGCGGCGGCCGGCAGGTCGGCCTCCATGCCGAGGGCGACGAGATTCTCGCCCCCTGGTGACCGGCGAAACTCGGCGACGAGCGCGGCCGTCGCATCGCTGTGCGCCGCGACGCGACGAAACGAGGCGAGCGCCTCGTGGGCGGCCAAGTCCAATCCATCTCCGCCCCGATCGGCCCCCGCGGCGTCGAGTATCGCGCCGGCGGCGAGCACGTCTTCGGCCGACACGAGGCCATCGGTCCCGGCGCAGACGAGGTGCACGTCGTCACCATCGCGTGCGAACCGGCGAACCGCCTCGGCCACGGCCGTGCGGTTGACGATCGCACCCAGGAGGATCTCGCGGGCCCCTCGCGATGCGGCGAGCGCCGCCGTGCCGTTGGTCGTGGTGATCACGATGGTGCGACCGCTGACCCGCGCGGCGGAATACTCCAGCGGCGAGTTGCCGAGGTCGAATCCAGGAAGACGCACGCCGCCCCGCTCGCCGCCGAGCAGGGCGGCGGGCCGCGACTCCGCCGCCATCCGCCGGGCGTCGTCGATCGCGGCGACCGGCATCACCCTGTCCGCCCCGTGGGCGAGGGCGGTGACGATCGTCGTTGACGCCCGGAGCACGTCGATGACGACGGCGATCCCGCCGACGCACGCGTGCGCCGCAAGCCGCTGATACAGGACGTGACAGTGCCAGTGGATCATGGCATCATGAAGTCGTGGGAAGGTGGTGCCCGTCGGGGCGGCGTTCATACCATTCCCAGCCGGCGGCCCGCCACTCACCATTGCGATGCCCTCGCGAGTCTGGATCATGATCGCCGTGGCCGTCGCGGTCGCGGTCGCGGTGCTGCGGGCGAAGCCCACGGGCCGCAAGGCTCGTTCCTCGGAGGCGTGGCGCGGCCGGATCAAGCCGCCACCCCCGCCCCCGTAGGCCGCCATCCCTCCCGCACGACGAATCGCGCACTACGATGGGAGCTGTGGAGGCCGTGGCGAAACGCCTTCCCATGACTGGAGTTTCTACCGTCTCATGACCATGCCGGCCGCCACGATCGAGCCCGCATCGACCGCCGTCGACAAGAGCGGCGCGAAGGTGCGCGGCATGTTCGCCGAGATCGCCCCGCGATACGACCTCGTCAACCGGCTGCTCTCCGGGGGCATCGACGTGTGGTGGCGGCATGTGACCGTCTCGCGAGCCCCTCCGCCGGCATCGGGCGCGATGCTCGACTGCTGCACCGGCACCGGCGACCTGGCGCTCGCATACGCCGCCAAGGCCGGCCCCGACGTACGGATCGTGGCGGGCGATTTCTGCCGGCCGATGCTCGATCGCGGCGCCGAGAAGGCCGCCCGCGCGAGCCGATCGATCGAGTGGGTCGAGGCCGACGCGATGAACCTGCCGTTCGCCGACCGGGAATTCGCCCTGGTCACGGTGGCCTTCGGCCTGCGGAACATCGCCGACACCTCCCGCGGCCTCGCCGAGATGGCCCGCGTGCTGCGCCCTGGTGGGCGGCTGGCGATCCTGGAGTTTTCGATTCCTGCGAATCCGGCCGTGCGCACGCTTTACCTCTGGTATTTCCGGCGAGTGCTGCCCTTCATCGGCAACGCCGTGGCGCGCAACGCCTCCGACGCCTACACCTACCTCAACAAGAGCGTCGAGGAGTTTCCGTCGGGCGAGCGGCTTGTGGCACTCGTGCGCGTGGCGGGCTTTGATCGCATCGAGCAGATCCCGCTCACCTTCGGCATCGCGACGCTCACGATCGCGACGCGGGCCGGGGATGCCGCCGAATGACGCCCGTCCCGCCCCTCGTGGTCGGCATCACGGGCGCCTCGGGCGCCCCGTACGCCATCCGACTGCTCGAAGTCCTGCTCGCCGCCGGTCAGGAGATCCACCTCTCCATCAGCCCGTCGGGCCAGGCCGTCATCCAGCAGGAAGTGGGACGCTGCATCGATCTCGACGCCTTCCGGATCGAAGAACTGCTCGGCAGAGCGGCGCCGACGGTGGGCACGCTCCAATACCACCACTACAAGAATCTCATGGCCCCGATCGCCAGCGGCTCCTTCCTCACCGCGGCGATGGTCATCTGCCCGTGCAGCGGCAGCACTCTCGGGGCTGTGGCCCACTCGATCGGTGAAAACCTGATCCACCGCGCCGCCGAGGTGCACCTCAAGGAGCGGCGGAGGCTGGTCGTCGTGCCCCGCGAGACGCCCCTTTCGCTGCCGCAGTTGAAGAACATGCAGGCGATCCATGAGGCGGGTGCCGTCGTCCTGCCCGCATCCCCCGGCTTCTACCACGCCGCTGAGACAGTGACCGATCTCGTCGACTTCGTCGTGGCCCGGATCTGTGATCAGCTCGGCGTCGCCAACTCGCTGGTCGCCCGGTGGGGGACCGACGCATGATCGCGACCCCGCTCCGCACCTACCTCGAGCTCGTGCGGTTCAGCCACACGATCTTCGCCCTGCCCTTCGCGATCATCGCCACGCTGATCGCGGTGCGGTTGCAGGGCGACGGTGGGCCGGCCATCGCGTGGCCCCGGGCGATCACCGGAATCCTCCTCTGCATGGTCACCGCGCGTACCGCGGCGATGGGCTTCAACCGGCTCGTCGACCGGACGATCGACGCGGCGAACCCCCGCACCGCCGGCCGGCATCTGCCGCGCGGTGCCATCGGCACCGGTGAGGTGCTGCTCCTCGTGGCAGCCTCGTCGGCCGCCTTCATCGCCGCCACGCTGCTCTTCCTGCCCAACTGGCTGCCGCTGGCGCTCTCGGCCCCCGTGCTGGCCTGGCTGCTCGGCTATAGCTTCGCCAAGCGATTCACGATGCTCGCCCACGTCTGGCTCGGCATCGCACTCGGGCTCGCCCCGGTCGCGGCGTGGATCGCGATCCGCGGGGTCGCGGTCATCCAGCATCCCGTCGACATCGTGCCGGCGGCGATCCTCGGGGTGTCCGTGAGCCTGTGGGTGGCCGGCTTCGACATCATCTACGCCTGCCAGGACGCCGACTTCGACGCCGGTCACGGGCTCCAGAGCATCCCCGCACGGCTCGGCGTGCCTCGGGCACTCGGCCTCGCGAAGTGGCTGCATGCCGCGACGGTGATCGTGCTGGCGACGCTTCCGCTCGCCGTGCCGCAACTTGGCGCGATCTACTGGATCGCCCTGGCCGCCATCGTGGCCCTCCTCGCCTGGGAGCACTCGCTCGTGCGGCCCGAGGACCTGTCGCGGGTGAACGACGCGTTCTTCACGGCCAACGCCATCATCGGCGTCGTGCTTCTCGCCGCGATCGCACTCGACCTCTGGTGGTGATCCCGGCCCCGGGCGACACGAAGTGCGGCGGTCACGCGGCCGTGAACGCCCGCTCGATGCGGTCGAGAATTTTGGCGATGATCTCGCGGTCGCTCTCCGGCCGCCGCGGGCTGTCGGGGTGTGGCTCGTCGCACTCGAGGATTCCCCGCAGAAAGAGGGCCTGCGCCATCGAGTGCTTGTAGGCCGGCACGGGCTCGCGGAAGGCGAAGTCGCCGAGGGCCTGCAGGGCGTCGTCGAGTTCGTCGAACCGCGGGTCGCCCTCGGCCCACCACCGGTCGCGACGGGCGAACGCCTCGGGCGCCGCGGTCGAAAGGCCGAGCAGCCAGTCGCTGCCGTAGCGGACCATGTCGATGGCCAGGTCGTTGCCGGTGAACACGTGGAACTCGGGCCGCACGCGGTCGCGCAGGGCGAGCCGCTCCCACTCCAGCCGGCGCGAGAGCGACGAGTGCTTCGCCCCGAGGCAGTTGGGGATCTGGATGAGTTCGCCATAGGCCTCGAGAGAGAGGACGCGGCCATAGGGCACGAAGGCCGCGCCGAGTTCGAAGCCGATGAACTTCTCGACGCGGGCCGCGAGCCGCCGGTAGTGCGTGAGGAAATCGGCATCGCTGCCGGTCGTGAGCCCCCACGACGGGAAGATCACCGGCACCGCCCCGGCGGTGGCGATCATGTCGAGCTGGTGGCCGTAAGCGGCCTCGTCGAACTCGCTGCCACGCGCATCCACGACACACGCTCCCGCGACCAATTCTCCGGCCGGGCCGAGCACGTCACGGGCGATGGCGAGCGCCTGTCGGCGGGTCGCATCGTCGATCAGCTGCACGTAGCCCGTGTCCATGTTGACGGCGGGCGTGATCCCGGCGGCCGCGGTGCGGCCCACGTGCGCGGCGAACGCATCCCAGTCGATTCCGCCGGCCTTGCGAAACGGCAGCAGGATCGCCGACATTCCGCGGATGCGGCGCCGCGGACGGACGAGCGACAGGGGGGCGATGTCGATGGCGGGCATGCCCGGAGTATCGGCGAAGCAGAGCGGGTTCGCCACCCCGCCCGGCCGCGTGCAGAGGCGTCGCCGAGCACATGGTGATGGTTTTGTGCCGGAATGCCGATGGTCCCATGAGCGGATCCGTTGTGGCGGCGGTTACCGGGTATATCATGCGTTCGATCGCTCCCACGAGCGCCCCGGAGGAGTGCTCCCCGATGATTCCGCGCATTGCCAGGTTTCGCTCCACCGCCGACTTGCGCACGCACCTGGCCGGGATCGCGGCCCCGATCCCGCTCGACGACGAACTCTTGTCCGCAGCCGCCGGCTCGCCGCTCGCGGAACCGTTGCCACTGGGCGGTCGGGTCGCCGGCAACCGCTGGTGCATCCATCCGATGGAGGGCTGGGATGCGACCGACGCCGGTGCGCCCACGCCCACGCTGCTCAGGCGCTGGACGCGGTTCGGCGAAAGCGGCGCGAAGCTGGTCTGGGGCGGCGAGGCCGTCGCCGTGCTGGCCGAAGGCCGGGCGAATCCCAACCAGCTCTGCGCGCCGGTGTGCGGGGCCGCGGGCTATGCCGAACTGCTGACGGCGCTCCGCGACGCACACCTGGCGAGATTCGGCACGCTCGACGACCTCGTCGTCGCCCTGCAGCTCACCCATTCGGGCCGGTTCTCGAAGCCCACGCCCGCGGGCCGGAGCCCGCGGATCGCCTACCACCATCCGCTCCTCGACGCCCGCCATGGCGTGAATCCGGCCGACGATGCCTGCGTGCTCACCGACGCCGACGTCGAGCGGCTCATCGAGGCGTACGTCGCCGCCGCGCGGGATGCCGACGCCGCCGGCTTCGACATGGTCGACATCAAGGCCTGCCACGGCTACCTGCTCCACGAGTTCCTCTCCGCCCGGCGGCGGCCGGGCCCCTACGGCGGGGATTTCGCGGGCCGGACGCGGATCCTGCTCGAGATCATCGAGCGGGTGCGGTCCGCCTGCCCGCGGCTGCTCGTGGGCGTGCGGCTCTCACTCTTCGACGTCGTGCCCTGGCACAAGGTCGGCGACCGCGGCGAGCCTTTTCCGTTCGCGGATCATCTGCCGTACGACTGCGGCTTCGGCGTGGACGCCCGGGATCCGATGCGGATGGATCTCGCCGAGCCGATCGAACTCTTGAAAATGCTCCGCGACCGGGGCGTGGTCGCCGTCAATCTCTCGGCGGGCAGCCCCCTACACGGTGCCGCACATCCAACGGCCGGCGGCGTTTCCGCCGTCCGACGGCTACCCGCCGCCGGAGGATCCACTCCTGGGGGTGTGGCGGCAGATCGACGCCTGCAGGCAGGCGAAAGCGGCCGTGCCCGGGCTCCCGCTCGTGGGCTCGGGCTACAGCTACCTCCAGGACTACGCCGTGCATGCCGCCCAGGCCGTGGTGCGGGCCGGCTGGATCGACGCGGTCGGCGGGCGGATGGTGCTCTCCTATCCCGAGCTCCCGGCGGATTCACTCGCCGGTCGGCCGCTCGTGCGCGGGCTCATCTGCCGGACCTTCTCCGACTGCACGACCGCTCCGCGGCACGGCCTGCGCAGCGGCTGCTACCCTCTCGACGCGTTCTACAAGCGGCTCGAGCCGGAGGCTCAGGCCTTGAAGGCGATCAAGGCGGACAGCTGACGCTGCAGGCGTCGTCGCCTCGGAGGGCGACCGCGAGACGAGCGACCCAGTGACGCTCCCGCTGCCGTCGAAGCGAGTCGACAGTGCGGCCGGGGGGTCACACGTCGCAGACCATCGCGGCGTGTCGGAGCGACAAGATCGGGTCGTCCCACGTGGGGATGAACTCGTGGGCCACGAAGTCGTGGTAGCCGATCTCCGTGACGGCCCGCATCACGGCCGGGTAGTGAATTTCCTGCGAGTCGTCGAGTTCACCCCGCCCCGGATTGCCGGCTGTGTGCACGTGGCCGATGAGGTCGCGATGCTGCCGCAGGCGGCGGATCACGTCGCCGTGCATGATCGACACGTGGTAGACATCGAAGAGCAGCTTGAAGTTCGGCGACCCGACCCGCTCGATGAGCCGCACGCAGCGATCGAGATCGTCGCCGAAATAGCCGGGATGTCCCTTCATCGGGTGGGAGCCGTCGCGGGAGTTGAGGTGCTCGAGCACGAGGGTGATTCCCGCCCGTTCGGCACGGGGCAGCACCCGCTTCCAGGCCGCCACGCAGTCGTCCTCCGCGCGGTCTTCCTCCATGCCTTCGAATCGCATGCCCGTGAACGTGATCACCTTGCGGCTGCCCACTTTCTCAGCCACGTCGATCGCATCCTCGAGCGCCGCGACGACTTCCCCGCGATACTCCGGATTGCAGGGCCCCCGCGCGAAGCCATGGCTGCCGACGAGCGAGATGGCGAGGCCGAGCCGTTTCAGCTCGGGATAGTGCCTGCGGTCGACGCCCTCGATGGCGACGAGGCCGATCTCCCTGGCGTGCCTCGCCAGTTCCAGAGTGTCCATCGGCTTGAAGCACCACCCCATCACCGAGTGCCTGATACCTGCGTTGCGGATGCGATATCCGGGGTCAGCGGCGGCCCGAGAAACGTCCGCAGCCCGGACTGTGCCGACCACCGCGAGCCCGGCCCCGGATACGGCACCGCGAAGAAGAGTCCGGCGTGAACGATTCATGGGACGGCGGTTTCCACGACGGGAAGCCAGACGGGAACCGACACGGTAGCGGAGTTGTCAGGCGGAGTCGTCAGGATGCCGGAATCTGCGGGTTTTTGGTTCTTTTCCCGGCACGTGCGCCCGCACCGCATTCCCGCTGGTTGCGATATCTGGCCGGCTGCGGTTCTGCTGGTGGAGTGCGGTTGTACCAATCGCACTGCCAAGGAGTTCGCCCATGATCCGTGCCGCGATGCCTTCCCTGGATGCCATTCGTGAAAAGGTCGAGGCAGGCGTCCGCCTCGATGCAGCCGATGCCGAGGCGCTCTGGGACGAGCGACTCGACCTCCACGAACTCGGCGAACTGGCCAACCTGGTCCGCGAGCGGAAAAACGGCAACGTCGGCTACTACAACATCAACACGCACTTGAACCCCACGAACGTGTGCGTCTACCGCTGCACGTTCTGCGCCTTCCGGGCCGACCTCCGCGACAAGCGCGGCTACGTGATGAGCGACGAGCAGATCCTGGCGCGCGGCCGCGAGGCGCTGGAGTCGGGCTCGACCGAGATGCACATCGTCGGCGGCCTGCACCACCAGAAGGACTACGACTGGTACCTGAACGTCATCCGCCTCCTCCACGACGCCTACCCCACGCTCCACCTCAAGGCGTGGACGCCGGTCGAGATCAACTGGTTCTGCCACCTCACGAAGCGGTCGATCCGCGACATCCTCGTGGAGATGAAAGACGCGGGCCTCGGCAGCCTGCCGGGAGGCGGCGCCGAGATCTTCCACCCCGAGGTCCGCGACAAGATCTGCGAGCACAAGGCCGACACGAAGGAATGGTTCGCCGTCCACCGCACGGCCCACGAGCTCGGCCTGCGGAGCAACGCCACGATGCTCTACGGCCACATCGAAAACGCCTTCCACCGCACCGACCACCTCCTGCGGCTGCGGCAACTGCAGGACGAGACCGGCGGCTTCCAGACGTTCATTCCGCTCGCCTTCCACCCGGACAACACGCGGCTCTCGCACATCGCCAAGCCGACGCCGGCGATGGACCTGCGCACGATGGCGGTCGCCCGACTCGTGCTCGACAACTTCGATCACATGAAGGCCTACTGGATCATGCTCGGCATCGGCACGGCCCAGACGGCGCTCGCCTACGGCGCCGATGACATCGACGGCACGGTGCGGCACGAGCTCATCTACCACGACGCCGGCGCCACGACCCCCGAGGTGCTCTCCGTGGAGCACATCCAGCGGCTGATCCGCGAGGCGGGCCGCGAGCCGGTGGAACGCGACACGCTTTACCACCGTGTCGAGCGCGACGGCACGTCGTGGCGGTCGGCCGAACCGCTCACGGCCCGCTAGGGCCCGGCGGGCTGCTTCTCGAACGTCACGAGCACCGCGCCGTCGCCGGCATGCGTGCGAAACTCGCGTGGCCGCCAGCCCTGCTCACCGCGGAAGCAGAGCCGCCGGTGGGTCTCCGTGACCTCGTAGATACCTTGGAGAATCTTTCCCTTCCCGTCGCCCGACGTGATCTCGACGTCGATCTCGGGGGGATCGGCGAGCGGGTCGATCCGGCTCTCGCCGCGGTTCACCTCGAGGCCGTCCACCGTCATCGTCCAGCTGCCGTCGGCCCGGTTCTCCACGATCACCTCCCGGGCGTCACCGGGCTTCGCATCGCCATTCGATTCGATGGCCACGATCTTCCACCGGCCGGCGTACAGCGCCCGGTCCCGGGCCACGAGAGCCCCGTCGGCCCCGGCGGCCTCCTGGGCCATGCCGCGACAGCCGGCTGCGATCGCCGCCGAGGAGGCGAGCGCGGCGCACAGGAAACGGCGGCGAGGGTTCATCATCCGCTCCAGAACTCGGGTCATGGCAGAATCCTCTATCCTACATGCCCGAGGCCGAGCGACTCCTCCCAGCGGTCGAGCACGACTTTCCTGAGGCGTGCAAGTGCGGGATCGGCGAGCGCCGGATCGCGGGCCAAGAGATCGAGGGCGTCGCGGCGGGCCTCGGCCACGAGGTCCGGATGCTTGATCAGATCCGCCAGGTACAGGTCGAGCTTCCCGCTCTGCTTCGCCCCCACGAGCTCACCCGGCCCGCGGAGCGCGAAATCCTGCTCGGCGAGCGCGAAGCCGTCGGTGGAGGCGACGAAGGCGTCGATGCGGGGATGCGGCGCGTCGCCGGCCGGTGTCACGGCTCCACAGATCCCCGCCACCGCCCCCCGGGCCACGCGGCCACGGAGCTGGTGCAGTTGCGACAGCCCGAAACTCTCGGCGTCGAGGATCGTCATCACGGTCGCATTGGGCACGTCGATCCCCACCTCGATCACGCTCGTGCACACGAGCACGTCGAGCTTGCCGGCGCGGAAGTCGTCCATGATCGCCTGCTTCTCGGCCGTCTTCAGCCGCCCGTGCACGAGGGACAGCCGAAACGCCTCCAGCGGCCCGTTGGCGAGCTCCTCGAAGGCCGATGCGACCGTCGCCAGCCCGCGCTTCGAGTCGTCCACCGCCGGCACGACGACGTAGCCCTGCCGCCCCTCACGCAGCTTCACGCGGAAGTGCTCCCACCATGAGTCTTCCTGACCTGGCAGCACGCGGTAGGTGCGCACCGGCTGGCGGCCCGCCGGCCCCTGCCGGATCGTCGACTGGTCGAGATCGCCGTACACCGCGTGGGCGATCGTGCGGGGGATGGGTGTGGCCGTCATCACGAGCACGTGCGGTTCCGTCTGCCCCTCCTGGAGCGTCGCCCGCTGCACCACGCCGAACCGGTGCTGCTCGTCGATCACGACCATCCCGAGGCTCTTGAACGGCACGGCCCCGCTCACGAGCGCCTGAGTGCCGATCACGATCTGCGATTCGCCCGCCGCGATCCGCTCGAGGGCCGCCCGCCGCTGCGCCTGTGTCTGGCCGCCCACCAGGAGCTCGACATTCGCCCGCTGCCCGGAGAGCAGCGTCTCGAGCGTGGTGAAATGCTGGCGAGCCAGCAGTTCGGTCGGCGCCATGAGCGCAGCCTGATGTCCGCAGCCGACGGCCGCGAGCATCGCGTACACGGCCACCACGGTCTTTCCGCTGCCCACGTCGCCCTGGAGGAGCCGATTCATCGGCTCTGGTTTCGCGATGTCGGCCGCGATTTCGGCGATCACGGCATCCTGATCGGGCGTGAGCGAGAACGGGAGCCGGGCCCGGATCCGCCCATCGAGCCGCGCATCGACCACGAGCGGCGCCGCCGCCTTGCGGCCCTGTTGCCGGGCCCGATGCAGGCGCAGCGCCACCTGGAGCATGAGCAGCTCCTGGTAGATGAACCGCCGCTTGGCTGCCTCCATCGTGTCGACGCTCGTCGGAAAGTGCACTTCCCGCATCGCCTCGCGGATCGACATCAGGTTCTTCGCGGCCAGCCACTCCTCCGGGAACGACTCCTCGAGGATGTCGCCGGCATGCGCGAGGGCTGCCTGCGCGGCCAGCCGCACGTCGGACTGTCGGGCACCGTCCGTGAGATCGTAGATCGGCAGGAACTCTCCCTGCGTCGTGTCCTCGCCGCTGGCGCAGAACCGCACCTCCGGATGCGTCATCTCCCACGCCCGCCCGGCCCGCTTCGGCATCCCCGCGAAGACCACCTTCATGCCCGCCGCGAACTTTTTCGCCATGAACGGCATGTTGAACCACACGCCACGCATACTGCCCCCCTGCCCCTCGACGAGCACGGTGAGCATCGATCGACCGTGGGCCGTGGTCCGCTGCCGCACGTCGGCCACCGTGCCCGCCACCGACGCATGCTCTCCCTCGACGAGCGCGTCGAGGGCGTGGGCGCCGCTGAAGTCCCTGTAGTCGCGCGGAAAGTGCACGAGCGCGTCGCGCACCGTCACGATTCCGAGCGGCTCGAGCCGCCGCGCCCGCGCCGTCCCGACCCCCGGCAGCCGCTCGAGCGGCGTCATCAGGCTGGGCGACGGCTGGTCCATGCCGGCAGTGTAGCGGGTGCACGTGGGGCAGCCTCTCTCGTGCCCGGACCGTCACTGTGCCCAATCCGGCTCGTGACTGCCCGACCCTCTCGCTTGACGCTCGAGGGCACGGGCAGCCCCGAGCCTCCTCAACTGAACGACACAGAGGGAGGCTTCGGGCTCCCCGTGTCCCGGGAGCCGGCGTATTTGACCGGCGCAGGCAGGATGCCGGAGCGCAGGCACATCCGAGTGAGCCGAAGCCTGGAGGGCGGAGGCGAACGTCCGGTGACGGGATATGGGGAGCCCGAAGCCGGCACGCCACTTGGAGCGTGACAGGCTGAAGCCTGTCCTACGTGGGGCGTAACTTGTTCTTCTTGAGATACGGCTGGTAGGCGGCGACGGCGAGTTCGTCGCAGCGCTCGTTCTCAGGGTGGCCGGCGTGGCCGGCCACGTGCGTGAACACGACGTCGTGGAGCGAGGCGAGGCGGTCGAGCTCCCGCCACAGGTCTTCGTTCTTCACGGGCACGAGCCGGCCCTTCTCCTTGCGCTTCCAGCCCTGCTGTTTCCACTTCGGGAGCCACTCGGAGAGGCCGGTGCCCACGTAGACGCTGTCGGTCACGAGCTCGACACAGGTGGGCCGCTTGAGCTGGGCGAGTCCCTGCACTGCCGCCGTCAGCTCCATGCGGTTGTTCGTGGTCTCGGCCTCCGAGCCCGAGGCCTCGACTTCCCGCCCCGTCTCCGGGTGCCGGAGGATGTAGGCCCAGCCGCCCGGACCCGGGTTGCCGCTGCACGCGCCGTCGGTGAACAGGACGACTTCGATCGGTTTGCGGTCCTTCGTCATGGTTCTTCCTCGGGCGGTGTCGCGGCCTCAGGCGGCGGGCTGCTGCGCAGTTCCCGCAGGAGCCGCGGCATCGGGCTCCCGCTCGAGCCCGGGGTAGACGAGCGGCAGGCGCACCGTGAAGCGGCTGCCCCGGCCGAGCTGGCTCTCGAGGAAGATGTCGCCACCGAGCAGCCGGCAGAGTTCCCGCACGATCGAGAGCCCGAGCCCGGTTCCGGAAAACTCCCTCGTCATCGCGTCGTCGTCGGTCAGGAACACGCGACTCTGGCGGAACTTCTCGAAGATCGTCTGCTGCTCCTCCGCCGCGATCCCCACGCCGGTGTCGCTGACCTCCATCAGGAAGGCGGAGGAGGACGCACCGTCGACGGAGGGCTCGAGCCGTGTCCGCACCTCGACCCTGCCACCCTCGGGAGTGAACTTCAGGGCGTTGGAGAGCAGGTTGGCGAGAATCTGCTGCACTTTCGCGGGATCCTGATCGACCGCATCGAGCCCGGGCTCGACGTCGTGATCGAGGTCGATGTTCTTCCTCTCGGCCAGGGGCCGCACCATGTCGCACTGCGCCGACACGACCGACTCCATGCGGAACGTGCTCGGCCGCACCTCCATCTTGCCAGCCTCGATCTTCGCGAGATCGAGGATGTCGTTGATCATCTCCAGAAGCATTCGGCCCGACGAGCGGATGTTCTGCACGTAGCGACGCTGCTTGTCATCCAGGGATTCGATCGATCCGAGCACGTCCGAGAATCCGATGATGCTGTTGAGCGGAGTCCGCAGCTCGTGGCTCATCGTGGCCAGAAAGTCGCTCTTGAGGCGGTTCATCTCGTAGAGGTGGAGATTGGCCTGCGCGAGTTTGTCGACCTTGTCGTCGAGGCTCACGTTCACCTTCTGCAGTTCCTCCTGGGAGTCGACGAGCCCCCGGAGCATGCGATTGAAGGCCACCCCCAGCTCCTCGAACTCATCGGCCGTGTGAATCTCGGCGCGGGCCTGGACGTTGCCCTTGCGTACCTCGTCGGCCACGTCGCGCAGGTGGCCGAGCGGCTTCACGATCACGTAGCGCACGATCGCATACGCCACGAGCATCGCGAGAAACACGGTCATGATCGCCGTGGCGAGCAGGATCGCCCTGTTCCAGTTGATGGCCCGCCGTGTCACGGAATCGGGCATCACCACCTTCACGACCGCCATGAGGTCGTTCTCGGCCCAGTGCGGCGGAGCGGCAACGCCGGCGGCCTGGGGAGCGGCATCACCGATGAGCCCCCGGTATTCGTGGCACACCTTGCAGCTGCTTTTCCAGCGGATCGGCTGGTAGTAGTGGTACTCCTTCTTGTCGGCAGTGCGGAACTCGCGGTATTCACCCGTGTCGGCGGGCCCGGAGGCGGGGGAGGGGGCGGTCTCGGCCGGACGATTCGTGAAGTAGTCGAGCACGGCTGTGTCGAGCCGACTGTAGTTGCGGCGTGCCCGCTCCTCCACCGTGAGAGTGGGATCGAGCACCCACGAGTGGTACTGCTGCGGTCGCAGCACCGCGCCGAGCTGCTCGATGAGGCCCGTGAACTTGCGGTCTGGCTCCAGTTTTTCCCAATGCGACTGGAGCATCGTCGCGTCGACGAAGTTCCGTCCCGTGTTCCGCGTCGTCGTATAGACGAGCTCCTCGGTGCGGAACCCGTACCACCAGAAGCTGCCGGTGATCAGCAGCAGCAGGCAGAGCCCGAACAGGAAGCGGCATTTCCGCTCCAGGCTCGACTCGCCGACGATGTCCGTGAACGACCGGTAGGCCATGACTCGCCTATCGTACCCGCCCCCCGCACCCCCGCCCAACGCATAAACCCGGCTCGGGGTCGAGCCAGTTGACGAGGCTGCGGGCTCCCCATGTCCCGGGAGCCGGCGTTACTCACCAGCGAAGCCAGGATGGCGAAGCGCCAGTGAGTCCGAGTGAACGGAGCCCATGGATGGGCGCAGTGAACGTCCGGATCACGGGATGTGGGGAGCCCGAAGCCGGTGCGCACGAGCGATCACAGCATCTCGACGGGATCGATGTCCACGATCCACGCGACTTTGTCGGGGGTCTGCAGCGTGGCCGTGGCGCGGCGGACGAGGTCGCGGAGGGCCGTCTCGTCGCTGCCCATGGCCTGCACGTGATGGCGGAAGCGGTCGCGGAGCCGGGCGATCGGAGCGGGAGCGGGGCCGAGCACCCGGATCACCGGCGGATCGGTGGCGCCGGCCGGGGTCGCCGCCGCCTCCTTTCTCAGCCGATCCGCGATGTGCGCGGCCCAGTCGGCGGCGGACCGCTCGTCGACGCTGCGGACGACGAATCGGGCGATGTGGCCGAACGGGGGATAGAGCAGCGCCTCGCGGAGGGGCAGCTCGGTCCGCACGAAGGCCTCGTAGTCGTGCTTCACCGCAGCCATGATCGCGGGGTGGTCGGGCGTGCTCGTCTGCACGACCACCCGGCCACCCCGCTGCCCGCGGCCGCTGCGGCCCGCCACCTGCGTGACGAGCTGGCAGGTCCGCTCGGCCGCACGGAAGTCGGCCAGGTGCAGGGCGGCGTCGGCGTTCACCACGCCGACGAGCATCACGTCGGGAAAGTCGAGCCCCTTGGCGATCATCTGCGTGCCAACGAGGATGTCGATCTCCCGGGTCCGGAAGGCGTCGAGCGTGCGTTCGTGGCTGCCGCGGGTGCGCATCGTGTCGGTGTCCATGCGTGCGACCCTCACGCCGGGAAAGAGCCCGCGGACCTCGTCCTCGAGCCGCTGCGTGCCGGTGCCGCGCTGGACCGGGTGCGGTGCGTCGCAGGCGGCACACTTCGGCGCGAGCCTCGTCACCAGGCCGCAGCCGTGGCAGATGCCACGGTTGCCGGGACGGTGCACCGTGAGCGCGAGGTCGCACTGCGGGCAGCGCACGGTGTGGCCGCAGGCCCGGCACTGCACGTGGGTGGCGAAGCCCCGCCGGTTGAGGAGCAGCATCACCTGGCCGCCGGAGTCGAGCGCCCACTTCATGCCGGCCGCGAGCCGCGGGCTGACGACGCCGCGCGACCGGCTCGCCGGGTCACGCAGATCCACCGTGATCACGGGCGGCAGCTGCGAACCCCCCACGCGGTCGGGCAGGCGGCACATCGTCCACTCGCCCGCAAGGCAGCGGGTGAAGGTCTCGAGCGACGGTGTCGCCGAGCCGAGCACGAGCGGCACGCCCGCCGTGCGGGCGATCCACTCGGCGACGTCGCGGGCGTGATAGCGCGGCGCGGTGGCCTGCTTGAACGAGCTCTCGTGCTCCTCGTCGATGACCACCAGGCCCAGCCGGGGCGTCGGCGCGAAGATCGCGCTCCTCGCCCCGACGACCACTCCCACGCGGCCTCCGGCGATTTCCCGCCACTGGGCATGCCGCTCGGCGGGAGTGAGGTGGCTGTGAAGCACCGCCACGCGGCCGAACCTCGCCCGAAAGCGGTCGCAGGTCTGCGGCGTGAGGCTGATCTCCGGCACGAGCACGATCGCCTGCTTGCCTGCCGCGAGGGTCTCCTCGACCGCCTGCAGGTAAACCTCTGTCTTGCCGCTGCCCGTCACGCCGAAGAGCACGATCGTTTCGTGTCGCCGGTCG
>RFPF01000380.1 GCA_009926295.1 Planctomycetia bacterium | reverse complement strand
ATCAAGAAGATCACGAGCGTCGCCCAGGAGGGGATGGGCTTCTGCGTGTTCGAGCTCCAGGAGAGCGTGAAGGATGTCCAAAAGACGCTCGGCGAGATCCGCTCCGAGGTGGAACGCATCCCGAGTATGCCGGAGCTCGCCGAGGACCCGAAGGTGGAGCAGGTCACGCTCCGCACGGCGGCGATCAAGGTGGGCGTGCTCGCACCGGCCGATGTGTCGGGCGACTCGGCCAGCGAGGCGGAACTCCGCGATGTGGCCGAAGTCGTCCGCGACGACCTGCTCGCGCTGCCCGCGGTGTCGGCGGCGAACCTGCTCGGCGCGAAGGACTACGAGATCGACATCGAGATCTCGGAAGACACGCTGAGGAAATACGGGCTCTCGCTCCAGAAAGTCGCCGAGATTGTCCGTCGTGAAAACTTGGAACTGCCCGGCGGCACGATCCGCAGTGAGGGGGGCGAGATCCTGCTCCGCGGAAAGAACAAGCGCTATGTGGGCGCTGAGATCGCGAAGTTGCCGCTCGTCACGCTGCCCGACGGGCTCGTGCTCACGGTGGGCGACCTCGGCACCGTGCGCGACGAGTTCGCCGACGTGGCGGCGACAAACCGGATCAACGGCCGCCCGGGGATGGTGGTGTCGATCGATCGCAGTTCGGGCGAAGACCTGCTCGCGATGGTGGCGGCGGTCAAGAAGTACGTGGCCGACGTGAAACTTCCGCCTGGCTACGACCTCGCCATTTGGGCGGACCAGTCGATCGACGTCCAGGACCGGCTGCGGATGCTCCTCGAGAACGGCGCCCAGGGGCTCGTGATCGTGTTCGTGATGCTCGCGCTGTTCCTCGACCTCAAGATCGCGTTCTGGGTTGCGATGGGGATCCCATTCTCGATGCTCGGAACGGGGGCCTTGATGTATGCCACCGACCAGACGCTCAACATGCTCTCGATGTTTGCGTTTCTGATGGCGATCGGCATCGTGGTGGACGATGCGATCGTGATCAGTGACAACGTGGACCGCCATCGCCGCATGGGCAAGAGCCTGGTGGCGGCAGCCATCGATGGCACGGTGGAGGTGGTGCCGAGCGTCATTTCGAGCGTGCTTACGACCGTGATCACGTTTCTGCCGCTGTGCTTCGTCTCTGGGGTGATGGGAAAGTTCATCGCCGTGATGCCGTTCGCCTTCATCTCCACGCTGCTCGTCTCGCTCGCCGAGGCGACGCTCGTGCTCCCCGGGCACCTGGCCCACGAGAAGAACCTCGTGTTCACGATCTTCGGGATCGTGCTCTATCCCCTCCGGCTCCTCTTGCCTGCGGTGGCGTGGCTGCAGCGGGCCTGCGACCGCGGGCTCAAGGCGTTTGTGAGGGGCGTGTACGCGCCGTTCCTGGAGTGGTCGCTCGACAACCGGCTCACGATCCTCGCCGCCGCGCTCTCGATCCTGCTGCTCGCGGGTGGCATCGTCCGCAGCGGCATCACTCCCTTCCAACTCTTTCCCAAGATCGATGCCAACCGGCTGCTCGCGAAGATCGTGTTTCCCGACGGCACGCCCGCGAGCGTCGCGGAGGAGGCGACGGCGCGGCTCGAGGAGGCGGCCATCGCCGCGTCGCAGAAACTCTCCCCGCCCGGCGCGCCGATCGTGCAGCTCGTTCATCGGGCCGTCGGGCAGGTGGCCGCCCAGGGCGAAGTCGGGCCCGACGCGCGGATGAGCGGCAGCCACGTTGGCGCCGTGGCGGTGGAACTCGTCGAGGGGGAACTCCGGGACGTGACGAGCGAGCAGTTCATCAGCGAGTGGCGGCAGCTCGCCGGGGAGTTCCCCGGCACGGAATCGCTCCTGTTCGGCACGGAGAACATCGGCCCGGGCGGCAAGACGATCGAGTTCAAACTGCTCGCCCAGGCGGGGCCGGGCTCTGTGCAGCAGCTCGA
>RFPF01000379.1 GCA_009926295.1 Planctomycetia bacterium | reverse complement strand
CTGATGGGGTCGCGTCGCTGCCCCCTTCCCAGCGGAGGTTCCTGAATTCACGAGGTTCGCGCCAGCCGTTCCGCTGGCTGTTTTTCTCCCCGAATGGCACCTCCTGCCCGTCCTGGAGATAGGTCTGCGCCCAGCCGAAGCTCAGCTCCGTCGCCGTGTCCCACGAGGGAAGCCTCGACCCAACTTCTTTTTCTTTCTTGGTCGCGATCAGGTCGTCGAGCGCCACGGTGACGGTCTGCCAGTCGGGCGAGCCCGTGATTGGTTTGCGGGCTTCGTAGGCGATGCCCCAGGGCTTACCGGGAAACGCCCCCCAGCCGTTCGAGACCACGGTCACCCTGAGCACATTGTCGGTCGGGCACCTCACGTCGAAGACGAGCGACGCGCCCTCGGGGCCACGCCACTTGGGATCCTTGATCTTGCGGGTGGTGGCGACCCAATGGTGAGGGTTGGGCCATTCGAGCCGAAACCAGTCGTGCCAGCCGCGGGCGAAGTCGTCGATCACTCGCGAGGGCGTTTCGGTCGCCTTCACGCCGGCCTTCTGCAGTTCCTCCGGCAGCAGGATCGCCTCGCGAGAACTGATCATGAACTCCGCCGGCGGCTTTCCGCCCCGCCAGCCGAGCCGCTCGGTCGTGAGCGGATACGTCACGTTTGCATACACGAAGAGCGGCTGGTCTGAGCTCAAGATGGGCAATTCCGCGCCCCACGCATCGCCATCCCGTTTCGCTTCTGCGTCGCGCCAAAAGCGGGTGATGCAGTGAGGATCGGTGGAATAGTAGAGATCCACTTTCACCACCTCAGAAGGCCGATCCGGCTTCACCGTGGCTCGCGGCGATCCGCTTGCCGTTTTGAGCGTGACGATCAACTCGGGCGTTTCGGGGAACGTGAAACTGCCCTTGAGATATTGGTCGAACCAGAGCACGCCGCAGATCGAGGTCTCGGGGAGTGCGCGATGATTGAAATGCGGTGCGACCGTGGATGCCACGATGCGACTGCCGATTTTCTGCCAGTTGACCGTCATGTTGTCGAACGGGCCGGCGAAGTCGTTGGTGGGCGACATGAAGAGAATCGGGCAGGTGATGCCCGGGATATAGGCGATGTCGTCGATCGTGGCGTCATACACGCTCGGCTTCGCGGCGCCGACGCCTGCCCCCGGCATGCCGCTCAGCTTTCCGCTCGCGCCGCCTGAACCGCCGCAGGAGGGCACGGCCGCCTTCACGCGGCGGTCGATGCCGGCGAGGCAGGTCGTGATCTTGCCCCCCATCGAATGGCCGGTCACGCCGAGCCGGTCGGGATCGACCTCGGGCTGCTGCTCCAGAAACGTGAGGCCGCGTCGGGCCGCGAGCACGAGCAGAAACCAGTTGTTGTTTCGGGGCGACTCGACCTCGTCGAGCGTCTTTGCATCGGGCTTGCCGCCGGAATAGTGGTCGTTGTGCCGCTGCGTGGGGTCGATGGCGCCCCAGTCGGTGTTTGGCTCTTCGTCCTTGACTCCCTCCAGCTTGTTGCCGCCCCAGTTGATGGAGAGGCATGGGTAGCCGTTGCGGGCAAAGTCGCGCACGGAATCGAGGGAGGCACTCTGCCCGCCCCCATGCACCTGGAGAATGCCGGGGGCTCGCCCGCTCCCTTTCACGAAGCCGTAGAAGCCGGCGAGCCGCGCTGGCTTGCCCTTGAACACGCCGACCGTGAACACGACGTGCCGGAGCGTGATGCCGTTTTCCTCCCACTCCCGCACCACCTGCGTCTCGAGCGGTTCGAAGCGCGGGTCGTAGTCGCCCCACAGTTCGGCGAGGTTGGTCGGCGCCTTGCCGTCTTTCAGCAGCGGGAGCGAATCCTGAGCCGTGGCGACCGTAGCAGCAGTCAGACCAAGCACGGCAACGAAATAGATCATGACTTTTCGCATTGTTTCCTCACTCTGACTCCCG
>RFPF01000378.1 GCA_009926295.1 Planctomycetia bacterium | reverse complement strand
GGTGGGAGGCAAGGAGTTGCGATCGCTGGATGAGTTGCACCTCCGGGCGACCAACGCGACTGGAATCAGTTTCGCAGAACGCCAACGATGACCCATCCCAAAATCGCGAGCCAGGTCGTGCGAGAGAGTCCTCGCGCCGGACGGGGCATCGCGACGGGGTGATCGGGGACCTGCTCGGGAACTTCGGCGTGTGTTCGCCACGGCGCGACGAGCAGGGAAACAGCGAGCGTGCCCTCAGGGTGCGCGAGGCCCTCTCGCGGATCGGGCAGTCGCACCAGCCCACCCGCTCTCCTGCACCGCCGCGTCGCTCGCGGGCAAACCGCGGCGTGCGAACCGGTACGTGAGCGTGCTCTCGGCGCAGATTCACCGACGGCCGCCGACGCTCAGGCGGCCCGTCGAAACTGAATGGTCGGCGACGCGGCAACCCCTTCGAGCCGCGAGTCGGCGCCGTGCAGGATGCCGTGGACCTCGCCCGCCACCTGCCGCCACGTGCGCAGCCGTACGGATTCGAGCAATTTCTCCCTCGAGCGCAGTCGTTCGCGATCCACCACGTTCCGCAGCACCTGCTCTGCGATGTCGTCCGGGTCGTGTGGGTCGACGTAGTCGGCGAGCAGGCCGCACACCTCGGGCAGGGATGAATTCGCCGCGGTGATGCAGGTCCGACCAAACCACGCCGCTTCGCCGATCGGAAGGCCCCACCCCTCGTAGAGGCTCGGATAGATGGAGCACAGGGAACGCTCGTGCAGGTAGGCGATGTCGTTGTCGGTGGCGCTTGAAAGGATGTGCACCCGCCCCTGCAGCCATGCGTGCGATTCGAGCAGGTTGAAGAAGCGGTCCACCTTCCAGCCACGCCTGCCGCACAGCACCAGGTGCGGCGTTGCTTCGCCGAGCCGGTCCCTCAGCCGCAGCCACGCCTCCAGCAGCGCGAGCCCATTCTTGCGGATTTCGAGCGTGCCGACATTGAGCAGGAACTCCCGATCGGGGCCGCCGAAGTCACGGAGGCTGTCGTCGTCGGGACGGCATCCGCGGGCGTTGCGGCCGAACCCATGAAACTCGTGGGCCAGCTGAACCACGGCGGAGGGCGTTCGGCGGCCACGGTCGCCCAGATACCGCTCGAGGTCGTGCTGCGTGTGTCGGGAGATGCAGACGAATTCCGAAACATGCTCGGCCGCTCGAGCCAGATACTGCGAGAAAGCCCTCACGAGCCCGTCGTTGAAGTACTCCGGTCGCACGATCGGAATCAGGTCGTACACGCACTGCACCACGCGGCCACCGGAGCGGGCGTGGGCGGCGGCGACGTCGGCGATGCGGGGCTGGTTCCATCCGGCACCCAGGACGACGAAGGTCGCGTCCCGGGGAAGGGATTGGAGGTGCGTGCCGGCGATTCCGGCCGCCGGCGCGGCCGTTTCGAAGAGCATTCTCGCATGGAGACCGATCTTTCCCACGGCCCGCCGCCACCCTCGCAGGCCGAGTTGATTGAGCCGCCGACGTACGACGTGGCGTCGGCTGCCATCTGCGAGCTGATCGGCCAGGCGGGCGAAGATGCCGACCCCTTCGTGCTCGATGCCCGCGACGATGTCGGAGAGCCGCCACACCGTCAATCCGCGGCCGGAGGGATCGACGGCCACGCACCGACAGCCTTCCGAGTGCACGGCCCGGGAGAGTTCCGTGAGCAGCCGTATCTCCACGCGTTGGATGCCGGAGACGGTCGCATGGACCGAGGCGTATGCGATCAGATCGGTGATGTCGAAATAGAGGTCTGCCACGCGAGCCGCTCTCCGTTGCCCTCATCATCGGAGTGCCTCCAGGGAGTGCTTGAAGAAGGTCGGTTCGCCCGGGCTCGCATTCCTGCAGGGGCGGCGAACCCGCCAGTCGCCCCCGCTTCCCACGGTGCCGCCTCGTGCGCAGCCTGCCCGGGCAGGCT
>RFPF01000377.1 GCA_009926295.1 Planctomycetia bacterium | reverse complement strand
GTTGCCGCTGCCGGTGAACGAGACGGGCGAGGTGGACGTGAAGGACACGGTGCCCGAGCCGGAGGCGTCGAGGCCGCCGCCGCTGGCGCCGAGCGTGAACTGCTTGGCAGTGCTCGCAGCGGCGCCTGTGTACTGCAGAGTGCCGCCGTTGAGCACCAGATACGACGCCCCCGTCGTCGCGAAGCCAAGCGCCGAGAACACCGGGACTTGCAGTGTGCCACCGAGGATGTTCATCGTTGTATTCGTGTCGGTGAACTGATTAGTCACGACCCACGTTCCGGCGCCCGTCTTGTTGTACGTCCCTGCGCCGCGGACCACCCCGGAGAATGTAAGCTGCGCACCGGCAGGCGTGTTGATTGCCGTAGTACCAGAGACGGAAGAGTTTACATCCCCTGTTACCGAGGCCGTCCCCGACGTCTCCATGCCGTACGAGGCGATCACTGCCGATCGTTGTCCTGAACGAAGCTCCGTCAAGGAGAACAAAGTTTGTCGTGCCGTCGGGCCGCCACACGGTGCTGCCCGCGGCATTCGTGCCACCGAAACGGAACGTCATGCCGGCGCTCGTAGAGACGTCAGAACCGAAACTGTTGCTGCCGGTCAGCGTGACCGTGCCCGTACTCACGCCGTTGAGCGTGAACCGGTTGACGTTGCCGCTGGCGACGGTGATGTTGCCGGCGAGCGTCAGGTTGCTGGACTGATTCTGCTGGAAGTAGTAGGTCCTGTTCGACCCCGGTTTGTTGATCGTGATGTTGTTGGCGATCGTGCCGCTCGTCGGCAGGTTGAAGGGAATCGTCGTGTCAGCATCGACGTTGGTCGTGAACGTGCCCGTGCCGAGGGCATTGGCATTCGCGATCTGAATCTGGCCGCCCGTGAGCGTCAGGCCGCCGCCGAAGGAGTTGGAACCGGAAAGCACGAGCGTGCCCGCGCCCTGCTTCGTGAGGCCGCCCGTGCCGCCGATGCTGCCGGCAAAGGTGCCCGACGTGGCGTCACCGAACGTGAGCGAGTTGGCCCCGAGCGTCAGGGTCGATCCAGCCGTGCCAGTCAGCATGCCGATCGTGCGGTTGCCGTTGGCTCCCGAGATGTCGAACGTCGCCCCCGAGCCGGCGATCGCGACCGTCCCGGTCGATGCCAAATTGCCGGCGCTCGAGAGCGCCAGGACGCCGGCGTTGATCGTCGTGGCTCCCGTGTAGGAATTGCTGCCGGAGAGCGTCAGCGTGCCAGAGCCGATCTTCGTGAGCGCACCGTTGGAGAGCGTGCCGGAGTAGGTCGTGCTCGCGTTGTTGTTGCCGATACTCAAGGTACGCGTGAGCATGTCGAGGTTCCGCGAGCCGGTGAGGCCGCCGAGCGTCGAGTTTTGGCTGATCGCGGAGACCGTGCCCGCGTCGGCGCCGTTGAGATCCAGCGTCGTGTTCTGCAGCGCCAGGGCGTTGCCGATCGACAGGCTGCCGGCCGTGATCCGCGTCGTGCCGGCGTAGGTGTTGGCCCCGGCGAGCGAGAGCGTACCCGCGCCGGCCTTCGTCAGGGCAAACGCGCCGCCGACCACGCCGCCAACCGTGAGCGTGCTGGATGTCACCGTCACCGTCCGGTCGGCTCCGAGCGTCACGGCACCGGTGCCGAGGTTCAAAGCGGACGAACCGACGAACGCGAAGTCGCTGTTCCACGCCTGGGCGTTGTTCGTCGAGAGCGTGACCGCCGAGCCGGAGGTGTTGTCCACCGCGCCGCCGGAGATCGTGAACGTGCCCGTGCCGATGGCGCTTGCACTGTTGACGTTGAGTTGGCCGGCCGACAGCGTTGTCATGCCGGTGTACGTGCTCGAGCCGGAGAGCGTGAGCGTGCCCGAGGTGGTCTTCGACAGGCCAGCAGCACCGGCGAGGGCGGCCGACACCGTGCCGGCCTGGGCGTCGTAGGCGACCGTGTCGTTCGTGAGCGTGCCC
>RFPF01000376.1 GCA_009926295.1 Planctomycetia bacterium | reverse complement strand
CGGGCCCGGAGCAGCGCGTGGACCGCCGCCAGGTTTTCGATGCTGTTGCACGCGGTCACGAGCCGACCGCCGCGCTTGAGCCGCTTCCATGCCTCCTCGACGAGCATCTGCACATCGCGGCCGCTGCCGCCCACATAGATCGCGTCGGGATCGGGAAGATCCTTCCACGCCTCGGGTGCCTTGCCCAGCACCGCCCGGAGGTTCGACACCCCGAACCGTTCGGCGTTCGCCGTGATCAGCCGGTGGTCGTCGGGATCCATCTCGATCGCATGCACGGTTCCGGTGTGCGCGATCCGGGCCGCCTCGAGGCTCACCGATCCGCTGCCGGCGCCCACGTCCCACACGACGCTGTTTGACTCGAGCGACAGTTCCGCGAGCGCCAGGGCCCGCAACTCGGCCGGCGTGAGCAGGCCCCGCTTCGGCCGCGACTGCAGGAAGCACTCGTCGGGATTGCCGAACAGCCGCCGCCCGACCTGCCCCGGGGCGTCGGCCGCCTTGGCCTTGCGGACGAGGATCATCACATTGAGCGGGCCGAACGAGTCCTTCGCGATGTCGGCGAGGCTCCCCTGCGTGACCCGCTCGTCGGGCGAACCGAGGTTCTCACAGACGTAGGCCTGAAAGTAGTCGATCCCCTCGTCGAGCAGCGTGCGGGCCACGGCCGCCGGCGGCCATTGCTCGCTCGTGAACAGCCCAACCGTCTCGCTCGTGCGGATCTTGTCCACCACCCGCTCGATCGACTGCCCGGCGAGATTCGCGAGAAACGCGTCTTCCCACGACTCCTTCACCCGCGCGAACGCCAGCTGCATACTGCTGACGTGCGGCACGACCTCGAACCGGTCCTTGCCGAGCTTCGCGCACACATAGCGGGCCGTGCCGTAGAACAGCGGGTCACCCGAGGCCAGCACGACGAGCTGCCGCCCGCCGGCCGCATCGATCTTCTCGCACAGCTCCTCGAGGTTTGCGGCGATCTCGAGCCGTGCCGCAAGCGACTTCGGCAGGAGCGCCGCGCACGACTCGGGCCCGAGGAGCACGTCGGCCCCTTCGAGCACGCGCCTGGCCTGGGCGGTCATTCCCTCGACGCCGTCATCCCCGATGCCGACGATGTGGACCTTCGCGGCCCCCATCAGGCCTGGAACGAACTGCCGCAGCCGCAGCTCTTTTTGGCGTTCGGGTTGTTGAACGTGAAGCCGCGCTTGTCGATGCCCTCGTGGAAGTCGAGCGTCGTCCCGTCGAGGAACAGGTCGCTCTTCTTGTCCACCACGACCGGCACACCGTGCTGTTCCGACTTGGTATCGACCTTCGGGTCGAACGCCGTGTCGAAGCCGAGCGAATACTGGAAGCCGCTGCAGCCGCCGCCGGCGACGCCGACACGCAGCACCGTGGCCGGATCGAGCTTCTGATCGGCGATGATCTTCTTGACTTCGCTGGCGGCTTTTTCGGTGAGCATGACCGACATGGATCGAGGCTCCTTGCGGGGGAAAGGCTTTGGGCGGGACTTGTGCCGCTCCGCTTTCGAGATTATAGCCCGGACGTTTTAGGGCGGAAAGCCTTTTCCTCGCCCAATTCGGCTTCGGGCTCCCCGTATCCCGTCGCCGGACGTTCGCTGCGGGCCTCCAGCCCTTCGCTCACTCGACTCCTCCTCGCTGCGCCATCCATGGCTGCGCTCGTCGTCATACGCCGGCTCCTGGGATACGGGGAGCCCGAAGCCTTACCGGGAGCCCCCGGTGAGCGATCGCAGTTGCTTCACCCCAGCCGCGATCCGGTGGGCGGCTTCCTCGACTTCGGCCTCGGTCGTGAATCGCGAGAGGCCGAAGCGGAGGCTGGCGCGGGCTTCGTCGTCCGTGAGGCCGAGCGCCAGCAGGACGTGGCTCGGCCGCGGGCTCTCCGACGAGCAGGCACTGCCGGAGGAGAGCGCGAGGCCGTCGGCGGCGAGCGTGG
>RFPF01000375.1 GCA_009926295.1 Planctomycetia bacterium | reverse complement strand
TCCCGTTCAGGCTCGCGATCGACGGCGGCAAGACCGACGTGCGCGTCGACCGCGGGGGCAAGATCGAGACGATCAGCGTGACGATCCCGCAGGGTCTTCCGGACGGCGCCAGGATGCGGCTGCGGGGCCAGGGCTCGCCGGGTACGGGTGGCGGTCCCGCCGGGGACCTCCTCCTCGAGGTGCGCGTGGAGGCACATCCGGTGTTCCGTCGCGTCGGCGACACGCTCGAGGTGACGCTTCCCGTCACCATCGCGGAGGCGATCGAGGGGGCCAGGGTCGACCTGCCGACGCCGTGGGGCACGATCGCGCTCAAGGTGCCCCCGGGCACGTCCGGCGGCCGCAAGCTCCGGGCCGCCGGCATGGGCGTGCGACATGCCAACGGCGCAAAGGGCGATCTCATCGCCGAGGTCCAGATCGTGCTCCCGGAGGCCGCCGACGAAACCGCCCGGGAGGCGCTGCTCGCCGCCGCCATCGCGGCCGAGGCTGCGGCGCCGGCCGGGCCCCGCGCGGCGCTCTGCTGGTGATGGCCACGCACGGTTTTCCGAGGGCGGCGCGGGTCTGGCGGCCGGCCGACTTCGAGCGGGTTTTCGCAGCCCGGCACAGCGCCGCGTCATCCGGCCTCGTGCTCCACGCCGCACCGAGCGCGGGCGGGCCGGCCTGCCCGCGGCTGGGAGTTTCGGTGTCGCGCCGCGTGGGAAACGCCGTCGTGCGCAACGGCTGGAAGCGGCGCGTGCGCGAGGCGTTCCGCCGGGTTCGCCGCCGCATGCCGCCCGCCGACTACGTGGTCGTCGTGAAGGCGAGGAGGGTGCCCTCCGGGGCCGCGGGAGCACGGCTGGTCGAGGATGCGCTCGTCGCCCTCGCGACGCGCGTGACGGGGCGACGCGGATTCGTGGGGGGCTGAGGGGATGGCCGCGTTGCGGATCCTGGGACGGTTCATCGACCGCCTTGCCACGGCCGTGCTGGTCGGGCTCGTGTCCGTCTACAAGGTCACGCTCAGCCCGCTGCTCGGCCGACACTGTCGGTTTCAGCCCACCTGCAGTGCCTACTTCAAGGCGGCCGTCGAGAAATACGGTGCGGTGCGCGGCGGCCTCAGGGGGCTCGCGCGAATCTGTCGCTGCCATCCTTGGAGTCCGGGTGGCTACGATCCTCCCTGAGCCACGGCGGCCTCTTCGAGCAGCAGCGCCAGCACCGGAGCGTTGGCCTCCGGAAACCGCCGCAGCGGCAGGTCGGCGACGGGGATCCACGCGAAGGGCGGCCTGGGGGCCGCGGCGCTAAGCACCGGCGTGGCCCAGTGGAAGGAGATCGCGGGCGGCGCGGCCGCGGCGACGAAGAGCGACCGGCCGAGCACGCGCACGGGTATCCCGGTCTCCTCCAGGCACTCCCGCGCCGCCGCCTCGGCGGCCGTTTCGTGGGGCTCGATCTTGCCGCCCGGAAACTCGTCGAACCCCGGCGCCTCGACGGCGGCCGCGGGCCGCCGTCCGACGAGCACTCGACCCGCCTCGACCACCACGGCAACCGCGATCGTCGGATCCGTTTCGGACGTCATCCGCGTCACGCCGGCTTCTGGACGAGGTTCAACAACCGTCCCGGCGAACCCATCACGTTGTATCCAGCGTCCACGTGGAGGATCTCTCCGGTGATGCCCCCCGAGTCGCGCGACAGCAGGAACGCCCCGGTGCGGCCCACCTCCTCGTGGGTGATGTTGCGGCCCATCGGCGACATGTGCTCGTAGAGATCGAGCATCTCCTCGACGCCAGCACCGCGCCCGGCGAGCGTGCGCAGCGGTCCTGCGCTCACCGCGTTGACCCTGATGCCGGCCGGACCAAGGTCGTAGGCCATGTACTTCACGCAGGCGTCGAGCGTCGCCTTGCAGACGCCCATGATGTTGTAGCCCGGCACCACCTTCTCGCCGCCGAAGTAGGTGAGCGTGAGGATCGACGCG
>RFPF01000374.1 GCA_009926295.1 Planctomycetia bacterium | reverse complement strand
TCGCCGGCCGGCCGGCGACGTACCTCGAGCGGCGGCTCGGTGAGGCGCTCGACCTGGTCGTGCGCACCGGCTCCGCCGACTCACTGGAGGATCACCTCAAGTACCTCTCCGACCTCGATGCGGCCCGTGCCGCGCAGAGCTACGGGCTCGTGCGATTCGTGATCTGGGCCGTGCCGATCATGGGCTTCCTCGGCACCGTGATCGGGATCACCGAGGCGATCGCGCAGCTCTCGCCCACCCAGCTCGAGAACATCTCCGGCGTCGTCGCGGGCCTCGGCGTGGCCTTCGACACCACGGCCACGGCCCTCGCCCTGTCGATGGTGCTGATGTTCCTGCAGTTCGTGATCGACCGGCGCGAGCAGGCCCTGCTCGGCGCGGTCGACGAGTCCGCGTGGGAGGCGCTCGCGGGCAGGTTCCAGTCGGGCGAAGGCGTCGACGCCACGGCGCTGGCCGTGTCGCGCCTGGGAGACGCCGTCGGCCGCGGCTCGACCAGGCTCCTCGAGGCGCAGGAGCAATCGTGGCGCGCCCTCGAGAAGTCGGCCACGGGAAGCATCGAGAAGGTGTTCGAAGGGGCTGCGGGCCGCTTCGAGGCAGCCCTTTCCCGTTCGCTCGACGGCACGCTCGACAGGTGGACCGAGTCGCTCGTGCAGGCCCAGTCGCACCTGGCGTCGGCCCGCGAGGATCGCTGGGCTCGGGCGGCCGATTCGCTCACCGCCGCCATGCGGTCGTTCGAGCAGCACCAGCGCACGCTCGCCGGTCAGGCCGAGCTGCTCGCGCAGGTCGTCGATGCGACGCGAGACCTCGCCGCCCTCGAGCGGTCGCTCGAATCCAACCTGTCCGCGCTGGCCGACAGCGGCCGATTCGAGGAGACGCTCGCCACCCTGTCGGCGGCCGTGCAGCTGCTCGCGGCCCGGGCGCAGGACGTGGCGGTGGAGCCGCGGCGGGTGGAGTTGCAGGCGACGCGTGGCGTCGGAAAGGCCGCATGAGTCGTTCGCGACCGGTCGAAGGGCCGACGATCTCCCTGTTTCCGTTCCTCGCCGTGCTCCTGTGCACGATGGGGGCCCTGCTCGTCCTGCTGGTCCTGTTCAGCCGCTCCGCCCGCCAGGGGGCGGTGGTGGAAGGGTCGGCCGACGTGGCCGACCTCGAGCTCGCCAGGGAGAATCTCCGCTGGCGGATGGAGCAGCTCGCCGGTGTCCGCGAGCGCACCGCGGCCGATCTCGCGGCGGCCAGGCTGCAGCTGGCGGGCGTGGAGGATCACGCCCGCGAATTGTCGGACGAGCTGGAGCGGCTGGAGCGGATGATCTCCGGGCTCGATGCCGGGGCGCCGCAGGAGTCCGACTCCGACCTCGACGCGCTCGAGGCCCGTCTCAAAAGCGCCCGCGAATCGCTCGACAAGGCCCGGGCGGAACAGAAGACGAAGCCGGCGGCCTACGCAGTCGTGCCGTACGTGGGCCGCAACGGCACGCACCGCCGGCCGCTGTACATCGAGTGCAGCATCGACGGCGTATTTCTCCAGCCGGAGGGCGTGCGGCTGTCCCCGGGCGATTTTGAAGGGCCGCCGGGGCCGGGGAATCCGCTCGCCTGCGCCCTGCGGGCCGCCCGCGAGCACATCGCGCGAACCACGGAAACCTCCGCCGATCCGGCGGCGCAGCCCTATCCGCTGCTTCTCGTGCGGCCGTCCGGCGTGATGGCGTACTACGCCGCCCGCGAGGCGATCCAGTCGTGGGGCAGCGACTTCGGCTACCAGCTCATCGAAGACGACTGGACGCTCACCTTCCCGCCCCGCGATCCCGCGCTCGCCGAGGTGGAGAAGCGTGCCATCGAGGAGTCGCGGCAGCGGCTCGCGTGGCTCGCCGAGGTGCGACCCGCGAAGCCATCCAGGCCACGCCAGCAGTATCGCGCCGCCACGACCCGGGGCGGCGTCGTCGCCGATGGCGGGCCGAGCGTGCTCG
>RFPF01000373.1 GCA_009926295.1 Planctomycetia bacterium | reverse complement strand
CAGCCACGGCAAGCGGATCACCGACTTCTGCTCGTGGCGCGGGCTGCTCGTGCTCGGCGGCGTGCGGCAGGAGGCCGCGGCCCTGCCGCCCGACGGGCCACCGGGCACCTCGCGCGTGATCGGCAGCACGGATCTGGCCGGAGGCAGCTCGCACGGCCCGGCCGTCTGGGTGGGCGACATCGACGAGCTCTGGAAACTGCCCAAGCCGACCGGCCGCGGCGGGCCATGGCACGAGACGGCTGTCGAGCCTGGCGTGCCGAGCGATCCCTATCTCATGGGAGGCTACGACCAGCAACGGCTCGACGTGTCGCACGATGGCAATCGCGTTGTCCGCGTGGCCGTCGAGATCGACCCTGCCGGCGACGGCGAGTGGTTTCCATACGCCACGCTCGACGTGCCCGCAGGGAAAACCGTCGCCCACAACTTCCCGCCGGGATTCCTCGCGCAGTGGGTTCGCCTCCGGGCCGACGCTGCCTGCCGGGCCACCGCCACCTTCACGTACGGCCGCCAATGATCCGCCGGCCGCGCAAGCCTTCGAACGCCGGTCGTTCGGCGGACTGAGAAGGGTTGGCTACAATCGGGATGGTCGCGGGAGACAAAACCATGGCACCCGATCACGGTCGTCGCGCACCTCGTGCTGCGGGCTTCACGCTCGTGGAGCTCCTCGTGGTGATCGCCATCATCGGCGTCCTCGTCGGCCTCCTGCTGCCGGCCGTGCAAGCGACGCGGGAAGCAGGACGGCGCACGGCATGCGGCAACAACCTGCGGCAGGTGTCGGTGGCCCTCCATCTCGTCGCCGACGCGAGGCGGTTTCTGCCGCCGATGACCGCCCCGAAGTCGACGGGTACGATCACCATGGCCGCCCCGCCCTACAACGGATTCATCGGGTTCACCGCGTTCACGTTCATCCTCCCCCATCTCGAGCAGACGGAGCTCTACGACGCGGCGCAGCGCAACGTCAACACCCCGATCCCCGGGGCGCCCGGGAAGGGTACGGTGGTCGCCATGAAGATCCCTGCCTACATCTGCCCCTCGGACGCCTCCGACGTCGAAGGCATGTCCGCGACGGCCAACGGCGGCGCCGACAAGTGGGCGGCCGGCAACTTCGCCCTCAACTACAACGTCTTCGGCAACGTCTTCGGAACCTCCCCCGTGGCCCGTGCTGAGGGCCGCTCCCGGCTCCCCCAGTCGTTCCCCGACGGCACCTCGAAGGTCGTCATGCTCGCCGAACGCTACGCGACCTGCGGCCACGAGCAGGTGAACGACGGCGTGTTGAACGACAAGGACACTCGCGGCAGCCTGTGGTGTGATTCCAACTGGATCTGGCGGCCCGTGTTCGGCGTCAACAACTTCGATCCGAGCGTCGTGGTGCAGGACCGCTCGCAGGTCCCGCAGACGGCCGGGTACACGACGTGCGGCAGGTTCCAGCTCGCGCCGCAGTGGCTGACGGAGTGCGACTCCTCGCTCGCGCAGACGCCCCATCCGGCGGCGATGAACGTCGCCCTCGTCGATGGCAGCGTCCGTGGTTTGGCCGGAGACATGGCGCAGGACACCTGGGCCGACGTCTGCAACCCGGCCGACG
This sequence comes from Planctomycetia bacterium, assembly GCA_009926295.1. Classification (GTDB taxonomy): domain Bacteria; phylum Planctomycetota; class Planctomycetia; order Pirellulales; family UBA1268; genus RGVT01. Next base: position 370 of record RFPF01000373.1, on the reverse strand, counting down.
GCAGAGCCGTGAGCGGCTGGTGAACCCGGCCGTCACTCTCCCCGACCGGAGTGCGTTGATGCCGGCAGTTCCTCGATCTCGATGTCCTTGAAGCGGACTTCCGACACTGCGTTGCCGTGGATCTGGAGCGCGATCACGCCCTCGGCGGGCAGCCCTGACTCGGCTTCGGTGTAGTCGACCGTCTGGATGCCGTTCACCCACAGCTGCACCCGGGGCCCGTCGGCCCGGATCCGGTAGTCATGCCACTCGCCCGGCCGGGACACCTGCCCGAGCACGTCGTCCGAGGGCTTCGCGAGGATCCTGTTCCGACGCGACTCGTCGTAGAGGGCACCGTCGAAGCCCCGGCCGAAGTCGGCCTGGTAGCCGATCA
>RFPF01000372.1 GCA_009926295.1 Planctomycetia bacterium | reverse complement strand
GGCATCGGGCGGCGGGGCATGACCGGGCGGGGCGGCCCCGGCGAGGCGATCGATCGCGAGCAGCACGGTGAGGCCGGCCGTGCCCATCGCCATCGCCTCCCGTGCGGAGAGTTCCGCCGGCAACCGCACGACCGCATCGGCCGGCGGCCGGAGGAGCGTCGCGAAGCCGCCCTGACGCGTCTCGCCGAGGCCGTTTCCGGTGACCACGACCGACGTGCCGGCAGGCAGCGATCCGCAGGCCTCGAGGAGTGTGCCGGCCGCGTCGATTCCCGGGACCAGTGGAAGCGTCTTCGCGACGCCGGGATGCCCGGAACAGGCGAGCGCGTCCTTGTAGTTGAACCCCGCTGCCTCGACCCGCACCAGTGGCCCGGAGGCGGCCTCCTCTCCCGGCAGCGGGACCACGCCGCCGGCCGCCTCGGCTCCGCGCTGCCGCTCCACCCGCCAGCACCACTCACTGCCACGCACGCCGCGGTGTTCCTGCATGCGATGATTCCGCTATTCGAACCGGGGCGGGCCGATATACTTCGCCCGTTCACGTGCCGCGGCCCGGCGCCGGCCGGCCGTGGTCAGAATACACCCGTCACCCAGCCAGCAGGAGCCTTCGCCATGGGACAGCACGCCCTCGAATTCACCGACGCCAACTTCCAGAGCGAGGTGCTCGACTCGCCGGTGCCGGTGCTCGTCGACTTCTGGGCGCCGTGGTGCGGTCCGTGCCGCATGATCGGCCCCACGATCGAGGAACTCGCCGCCGAGAACGCCGGCACCTTCCGGATCGGCAAGGTCAACGTCGACGAGAACAACAGCGTGGCCATGAACTACAACGTCGCGAGCATCCCCACGATCATGATCTTCAAGGCGGGACGGCTCGTGCAGCAGTTCATGGGCGTTCAGCCGAAGGCCCGCCTGCAACAGGCGCTCGACGAGGCGAAGGCCTGAGGGCGGCCGCGCGCTACGTGGCCACCGCTTCGAGACGGTCGGGCCGACCGACGCGGTCGAGCACGCCCTCGCCGACGAATCCGGAGAGGCCGTGCCGCATTCCCGGCTGGCGGAGTTTTTCCACCGCCTTGGCCTCGATCTGCCGCACGCGCTCCCGGGTCACGCTGAAGATCGATCCCACCTCCTCCAGCGTGTAGGCGTATCCGTCGGCGAGCCCGAACCGCATGCGGATGATCTCCCGCTCACGGTATGACAACTCCTCGAGGGCCCTGCCGATCGAGGCCCGAAGCGACTGGTCGTTGATCGCCTGGAGCGGATCCTCCTCCCGGTGATCCTTGACGAGATCGCCGTATCCGGTCTCGTCGCCGTCGCCGACGGGCTGGTCGAGCGAAACCGTCTGCCGGGACATCCGCCACACGCTGGTGGCCTCCTCGATCGTCAGCCCGCCGAGGTGCGCGAGGTCCTCGACCCCGGGTTCGCGGCCGTGCCGCTGCCGAAAGTCCCGGGCGAGGTTCCGCAGCTTCGTCATCGTGTCGACCATGTGCACGGGCACGCGAATCGTGCGGCTCTGATCGGCGATGGCCCGCGTGATGGCCTGACGAATCCACCAGGTGGCATACGTCGAGAACTTGAAGCCCCGGGCGTGCTCGAACTTGTCGACCGCCCGCATCAGGCCGGAATTGCCCTCCTGGATGAGGTCGAGGAAGGTCAGCCCGCGGTTCCGATACCGCTTGGCGATCGACACCACGAGCCGCAGGTTGCCCGCGGCGAGTTCTCGCTTCGCAGCGTCGTAGCGGGCCTGCAGGTCGTCGAGCCTCGCGACCCGCCGGGCAAGCGTGCTGCGGCTCTCGCGCACGGAGAGCAGCAGCCGGTGCTGCTCGCGACGCGCGTTCACGGAGCTGCGGGGGTTTCGCTGCGCTTCATCGTGCAGGGCGTCGATCCGCCGGGCCGACTCGCGGAGCCGCTTGAGCAGCGGGTAGAGCCGCTGGATGCGGAGGTTCATCTCCTCCACGAGCCTCACCGCCTTGCTTCGCT
>RFPF01000371.1 GCA_009926295.1 Planctomycetia bacterium | reverse complement strand
CGGAGAGTTCGGATTCCTGGCCGCTGCCGACGGCTCCGCCGACGCCGAGGATGGCGAACTCGGTGATTTTCTCAAGGGCTTGCCGTGAGCCAACGCGTGGCGACGGTCAGGGCGCCGGCCGCCGGGGCTTGTTCTTCGGCGGTGGTGGGGCGACGGGATTGGCCAGCTTGATCTTCAGGGACGTCACGAGCAGGCGGCCCTTCTGGTAGTACTGCCCTTCCACTTCCACTTCGTCGCCGGGCGCGGCGAGGCCCACGTTCGTCGAACGTACGAGCAGCTCGGCCTCCGGCGGCACCGAGATCTCGAATTTCTCCCGTCCCGCGACCACGGTGACGACGTCGCCGTCGACCAGCTTGATCGTGCCGGCTACGAGGTAGCTGCCCGCGGGCCGCCTGCCCGAGAACCGCTTGGCCTTTTCGTCCGCGATGCCGAGGCCCCCCGCCATCACGCCGGGCGCGCCGCCATCGGTGAACGACACCTGGAGCGCCGGCTCGGTGACCTTTCCGAACTCGTCGAGCGTCACCGCGCAGTTGACGAACTGCTTCGGCTGGAGCAGGTCGCGGCTGGCCTTGCCGGTCACCTCGACCTTCGCGTTCGGGGCGAGGGCGGCCTGCCAGAGGGTGCCGCCCTTGGGCAGCCGCAACTGCAGCAGGCCCGGCCCGACCTCCACGAGTTGGCCGATCTGCTCTTCCTTGTCCAGCGGCTTGAGCTGGCCGGGTGGTTGGGGCGGCTGGCCCCATGCCGGCGCGTTCGATCCCCACGCCGCGACCAGAGCCACTGCCGCGAGCGTCGGCACACCCCCAGAGCGTTTCGACGTCCGCGGCGTGGGCATCGCGCTTTTCCCGGGGTTCCTCGGCAGGCTCGCTCGCGGACTCGGACGGAGTATAACCGCTCTGGAGAGCCTCAGGAGCGGGCAGCCGCCCCCCTTACCGTCAATGGACGCACCCGGTCGCCGGACCACGATCCTGGACCTCGCCACCGCCAAGCGCGCCCGGCGGCCGATCTCGATGGTCACGGCCTATGACTGGTCGAGCGGCCGGCTCGTCGATGCGGCGGGCGTCGATTGCGTGCTCGTGGGGGACAGCGTGGCGATGGTGGTGGCCGGACGGGACTCGACGCTCCCCGCCACGCTCGAGCAGATGATCTACCACGGTGAAATCGTCTCGCGTGCCGTGACGCGGGCGCTCGTCGTCGTCGACCTGCCGTTTCCGCTCCAGCACCTCGGGCCGCGCACGGCCGTCGAGGCCTGCGCGAAGATTCTCAAGGAGACGGGCTGCCAGGCCGTGAAGCTCGAGGGCACGGCGGGGCAGGCCGACGTGATCGCGGCGATCGTGGCGGCGGGGATCCCTGTGATGGGCCATGTGGGACTGCGGCCGCAGGCCGTGCACCAGCTCGGCGGGTATCGCGTGCAGCGCGACGTCGACCACCTGCTAGAGGACGCCCGCGCGGCGGCCGAGGCCGGGGCGTTTGCCGTGGTGCTCGAGTGCATTCCAGCGGAGGCGGCTCATGCGATCACCGCGTCGCTCGCCGTGCCTACGATCGGCATCGGCGCGGGCCCGCACTGCGACGGGCAGGTGCTCGTGTATCACGACCTCGTCGGCCTGTCGCTCGACCGCGTGCCCAAGTTCGTGCGCGGCTACGCCGACGTGAAGACCTCGATCGCCGACGCTGTCACACGGTGGAAGGGCGACGTCGAGGCCCGGAGGTTTCCCGGCGTCGACGAAACCCTCGCGTAGCACGCATTCCCGAAGGAACGCGGCGAGAGGCCGGCCTACGGCAGGACCACTTCGTCGGAGATCACGACCGGCTTGCTCGCCGACACTGCGCCGGGAGGGAGAGGACCAGGCGAGCCGCCGGGGCCTGCGGGCAGCGATGGGGCACCGGCTCCGACCGGCACGCCCCCGATGGGCGTGCCACCCCCGGCCATGCTGCCCTGGCACTCGTTGCAGCCGCCGGCCATGCCGGCCGGCATGG
>RFPF01000038.1 GCA_009926295.1 Planctomycetia bacterium | reverse complement strand
CGCGACTTCGGCGTGAACATCGTCGCCAGCAACAACAGCTGGGGCGGTGGCGGCGTCTCGACGCTGCTCCGCGACGCCATCGACGCCGGTGGTCGGGCGGGCGTCCTGTTCGTCGCCGCCGCGGGCAACTCGGGGGCCAACTCCGACATCACACCGCAGTACCCCGCCGCCTACCCGGGGACGTCGATCATCTCGGTGGCCGCCACGACCCGCGACAACTCGCTGGCCAGCTTCTCCAACTATGGCCTCACGAGCGTCGACGTGGCGGCTCCGGGCTCGGGCATCTACTCGACAGTACCGGGCAATGCCTACGCGACCTACAGCGGCACCTCGATGGCCACGCCGCACGTCACGGGCACCGTGGCCCTGCTCGCGGCCGCCTATCCGACCGCGAACTCGGCCCAGATCCGCGCGGCGATCCTCGGTGGGGTCACGCCCGTGCCGAGCCTCGCCGGCCGGGTGGCCTCGGGCGGCCTCCTCAATGCCGCCGCCGCCCTCGACCGTCTCGGTGCACTGGTCCGCGGCGGCACGACGCCGCCCGCGGCCGACCCGGTGGCCCCCCCCGCCCCGCCGGCGGCCGTGCCGACGGCCGACGCGGGCGACACGCTCTCGCGGGCCTTCGCCGTGACGGGCACGAGCCGACTCGCCGGAACCGTCGGAGACGGATCCTTCGGCAGCCGCGATGTCGACGTCTACCGGGTGACCCTCCAGGCCGGCCAGACGTTCGTGATCGACATCGACGCCCGGTCGCTCCCGACACCCTCGCGGCTCGACAGCTTCGTGCGTCTCTTCAACGCCAGCGGCACGGAACTGGCGCGCAACGACGACGCCCAGGGCTCGCTCGACAGCTACCTCTCCTTCACGGCTCGCGCGGCCGGCACCTACTTCGTCGGCGTGTCGGGCTACCGCAACTCCTCCTACAACGTCGTCAACGGCCGCGGTGCGGCGGCCGGCTCCACCGGCGCGTACGAGGTCACGTTCGCGTTCGGTGCGGTTCCGGGGTCGAACGTGGCCCGGACACTGGGATTCGCAGACGCCTCCGCTGCGGCTCCGACCCCGGCGTCGATGTCCGCCGCGGTGCCGGGGCAGGTCGCGCCGACGGCTTTCGCCGCCTACGCCCTCGACGAGGAGGCCGGTTCGGCCAGGCCCGCCAATCGGCGGCGCTGATGCGACTCAGCCCTGCTGCGGCATCTTCGCGGCGACCCGCGGCTTCGCGGCCGTCGAACCCGACTCGACCTCCTCGCGACGATTCGCGATCCAGCCGTCGACGCTCCACGGCCCGCCGCCGAAGGCTATCAGCGACAGCAGGCCGCCCGCGATCGCCATGTTCTTCATGAACTGGATCGTCTGCGGCTGCCGCAGATTGGGATCGGCGATGGTCCAGAAGTCGTGGAAGTAGTAGGTCGCCGCCACCAGGAAGACGAGCAGGAAGAACCCGCCGATCCGCGTCCAGGCGCCGAGAACGAGGGACAGTCCGCCGAGCAGCAACAGCCCGATCGCGCCCACGAGCGCGAGCGTCGGCAGCGGCACGCCCTCCTGCTGCATGTAGGCGGCGGTGGCGGTGAATTGCGGAATCTTGTTGCCGATCGCGCTGGCCAGGAAGATCGCCGCGAGCAGCAGCCGGCCGAGGAGCGACACGAATCCCTGCGCGACTGTGGCCAACTGTTCCATCGAATGGTTCCTCCTGCTCGGTCACGGGACGCCGTGCACGAGATGGTCGTCCACGTGCCCGGGGCGAGGCAAGGCCAAAAAACCCCATGCGTGACTGCTGTCCCGGCTGTCCTACCAGGCCGGCTCGTCCCGCGTGACGCAGTGCAACGCCCCGCGGCCGCGGACGAGTTCGGTGCACTCGACCGGCTCGATCGTGCGGCCGGGAAAACACCGCTCGAGCGTGCGCAAGGCCGCATCGTCGGTGGGCCCGAGAAACACCGGCACCGCCACGAAGCCGTTGCCGACGTAGAAGTTGAGGTGGCTCGCCGGCAGCTGCGTGCCCTGGAACGAGAACCGCGGCGGAATGTCGATCGGAATCACCTCCAGGCGCCGGCCCCCCGCGTCGGAGAGCTCCCGCAGCCGCTCGAGGTTGGCCTCGAGCGCCGCATGGTTGGGATCGAGCGGATCCGGCTGCCGTGCCGCCACCACGCGGCCGGGCGCGACGAACCGCGCGAGCTGATCGATGTGGCCGTCGGTGTCGTCGCCCGCGAGCTCGCCCCCGACCCAGAGCACGCGAGCGACACCCAGGCGGCTGCAAAGGATCTCCTCGAGCCGCTTCCGTGACACGCCCGGGTTTCGCGCCGGGTCTTCGATGCAGCGATGGTTCACCAGCAGCGTGCCGTCGCCGTCGGTCTCGAGCCCGCCCCCCTCCACCACGAGGTCGCCGTCGATCACGGCGAGCCCCAGACGCCGTGCGATCGCCCGGCCGAGCGCGGCGTCCTTGTCCCACGGCGGATACTTGCCCCCCCAGGCGTTCCAACCCCAGCAGACCGCCGCCGGCGCTCCACCTCCGGTGGAGTCGCGCGGCACCACGAACACGGGGCCCGTGTCGCGGATCCACGAGTCGTTCGTCGGGAGGTCGACGAACTCCACGTTCGCCACGCCGTCGAGACGGGTCCGTGCATCCGCAAGCACCGCGCCCCCCTCCACGATCCGCACCGGCTCGTAGCGGGCGATGAGCCGGGCTACCCCCGCGAACACGCCCGGGATCACGGCGAACTCGCCGAGCCATGTCGCCCTGCGATGCGGCCACGCGAGCCACGTGGCCGCATGGGGCTCCCATTCGGCCGGCAGGCGGAAGTCCGGCGAGGGCTCGGCCATCATGCCCCGCCCCACCGCGCGATGAGGCCGCCATAGGCGTCGATCCGTCGGTCGCGGAAGAAGGGCCAACGGGTCCGCGACCATTCGATCCGTTCGAGGTCGCACTCCACGACGATCGTCTCGGGCGTGTCGTGCCCGGCCTTCACGAGCCGCTGGCCGTTGGGCGCATAGGCCACGCTCGCGCCCCAGAACCGCAAGTCTCCCTCGCGGCCGGTGCGGTTCACCGCCACGACGAACACGCCGTTGGCGATCGCGTGACTCCGGAGCATCGCGTCCCACGACTCGTACTGCTCGTGATGGAGCTTCTCCTCGCCGTCGAGCCAGCCGATCGCCGTGGGGTAGAAGAGCACCTCGGCGCCGGCCATGGCCGTGAGCCGGGCCGCCTCGGGATACCACTGGTCCCAACAGACGAGCGGGCCGACCTCGAGCCGCGACGTCTTCACACTCATGAACCCGGTGTCGCCCGGCGCGAAGTAAAACTTCTCGTAGTAGTGCGGGTCGTCGGGAATGTGCATCTTGCGATACACGCCCGCGGTGGAGCCGTCGCGGTCGAAGATCACGGCCGTGTTGTGAAAGAGACCGGGTGTGCGCCGCTCGAACACGCTTCCTACGAGCACCACGCCGTGCTTCTTCGCGGTGGCCGCGAGGAGGTCCGTGAGCGGGCCGGGCACAGCCTCCGCCTCACGGAATTTTTCGTGATCTTCCGCCTGGCAGGGATATTCGCCCGCGAAGAGTTCCTGGAGGCAGACGACCTCGGCCCCGCCGGCGGCCGCCTCGGTGATTCCGGCCACCGCCTGGGCCACGTTGTGCTCGCGCGAGGCCGTGCACGCCGACTGCACCAGGCCGATCCGCACCACGCGGCTCATCGCTCGGCCGCTTCGAGCTTCGCTGCCGGCACGGGGAACTGCTCGGCGAGGTCGGCCACCTCGCCCTTGGTCGCCGCCACGATCTTCTCGTCGGCGGGGCTCTTGAGCACCCGCAGGATCCAGGCCGCGATCTGCTTCATCTCGTCGTCGCCCATGCCGCGGGTGGTGAGCGCGGGCGTGCCGAGCCGAATGCCGGAGGGATCCATCGGCTTCCGCTCGTCGAACGGGATCATGTTCTTGTTGCAGGTGATGCCGCAGCGGTCGAGCGTCTCCTCGGCGAGCTTTCCGCCGATGCCCAGCGGCGTCACGTCCACGAGCATGAGGTGGTTGTCGGTGCCGCCGCTGACGAGCTTTACGCCACCCCGGGCGAGCTCAGCCGCGAGCGTGCGGGCGTTCTCGACCACCTTCTTCGCGTAGGCCTTGAACTCCGGCCTGAGCGCCTCGCCGAAGGCGACCGCCTTCCCGGCGATCACGTGCATGAGCGGGCCACCCTGCTGCCCCGGGAACACGGAGCGATCGAGCAGCTTCGCGTTTTCGGCGCGGCACATCGCGATGCCGCCGCGCGGGCCGCGGAGCGTCTTGTGCGTGGTGCTCGTGACGAAGTCTGCCACGGGGACCGGATTGTCGTGGATGCCGGCGGCGACGAGGCCGGCGTAGTGGGCCATGTCGACCATCAGCTTGGCCCCGACTTCGCGGGCGATCTCGGCGAACTTCCCGTGGGGGATCTCGCGCGGGTAGGCGCTCGCGCCGGCCACGATCAGCTTCGGCTTGTGCTCGCGGGCGAGGGTCGCCACCTGGTCGAAGTCGAGGAGTTGGTTGTCGCGACGCACGCCGTAGTGCACGAACCGGTAGAGCACGCCCGAGGCGTTGAGCTTCATGCCGTGCGTGAGGTGGCCGCCATGGGCGAGGTCGAACGCGAGCACGGTGTCGCCCGGCTGGATCGCCGTCATGTAGACGGCCGCGTTGGCCTGGCTGCCGGAGTGGGGCTGCACGTTCACATGCTCTGCGCCGAAAAGCTTCTTGAGCCGCTCACGGGCGAGGTCCTCGACCTTGTCGACGAACTCGCAGCCGCCGTAGTAGCGGTGGCCGGGATAGCCTTCGGCGTATTTGTTGGTGAGCACGCCGCCGACGGCCTGCATCACGGCCGGGCTCGTGAAGTTTTCGCTCGCGATCATCTCCAGGCCCTCGGCCTGGCGGGTCTGCTCCGCGGCGATCGCCGCCCACACGTCGGGGTCCTCGAGTTCCACGAAGTTCGGAACCGCGGTCTGGGCTGCCGAGTTGGCTGCGATGCTCACGGGAATCCTCCTGGGTCGCGACGCGTGTCCGAAGGGCCCGCCAAGGCGGCGAGCGGTCCATGAATTATGGCCCCCCGCCACCCCCCGTCAACGAAACCGCGTTTCCCGTGGGCCCGCCACACGCTCACTCGAAGAGCAGCGGCTCGGGCATGAACGTGACGATCGGGATCAGGAGTGAGAATAGTCCGAGCAACGTGCGGCCGAGGCCGAGCGGCCGGCCGTCGTCGCGGATCGGTGGGTGGTCGGTGCCCATGAGGGCCACGATCACCACCATCGCGATCCAGTTGTAGCGGCCGAGCACGACGATCGCCGCGATCGCGGCCAGGAGAATCCCGCGGGCAAGCCAGTGCGCTCGTCGGCCGAAGAGCGCGTAGCTCACGTGACCGCCGTCGAGTTGGCTGACGGGGATCATGTTGAGGCCGGTGACGAGCAGCCCGACCCACCCCGCCATGAACAGCGGGTTGGGGGCGATGCTCTGGGAGGCGTGGAGATCGGGCCGGAGGATCGACTGCATCCACGCGGCGACCGGGGGCGTCGCGAAGGGGCTCGAGTCGGTCGGCGTCCCCACGATCATCCCCGCCGCGAGCACCGGCAGGATCACGACGAGCCCGGCGATCGGTCCTGCGATCGCGATGTCGAAGAGCTGCCGACGGCTGGCCCGCGAGCCCTCCATGCCGATCACCGCGCCGAGCGTGCCGGTGAGCAGCACCGGTACCGGGATGAAGAACGGCAGCGTGGCCGGGATGCGGTGCACCGCCGCGGCCACGAAGTGCCCCGCCTCGTGCGCCGTGAGTACGCCCATGACGGCGATCATGTAGACGAGCCCCCGTTGCCACTGGGCGGCGAACTGCCTCGCCAGTTCGTCGTCGATCCCGAGGACCACCGGTTCCCAGCCCGCCACGCCCGCGGCGAACGTCGTGGCGGCGGTCGCCAGGTAGAGCAGCAGGTGCAGCCGCACGCCGCGCCGCGCGGGCGCTCGTTCGGGCGTGAAACGCGGCGGCAGCGGCTCCATACACCGGGGAGAATACAGGTTTTCCAGCCGCACTGGTAAACTGCGGGGCCCGAACCGTCCGCACGGAGAACCCGCGATGTCTCGTCTCACGTCGTCCTGTGGAACCTCGATCCCGGTGCGGCTGCTCGGCGGCCTCGTCTCGCTTGCGTGCGTCGTCGCCCCGACGGCCCGCGCGGCAGAACGGCAGGTGCTGCTCGTGGCGGCGGCCGACAGCTACGCCGACTTGAAGCGTCAGCTCGCCTGGATCGGGCCCCAGATCGACAATCCCGGCCTCGCAGCCATGGTCGAGTCGCTGCTGATGCTCTCGACGCAGGGCCGCGGGCTCGCCGGGCTCGACGTGAAGCGGCCGCTGGGGCTCGTGGTCACGAGCGACGGCACCGACATCGCGGCCCATGGCTTCGTGCCGGTCAAGGATCTCGACAAGCTGCTCACATCGCTGCAGGGCATGGTCGGCCCCGCCGAGCGGGCCGGCGACGCGCGGCGGATCACCCTGCCGAGCGGGCTCGCGCTCACGATCACCGAGCGCGATGGCTGGGCCGTGATCGGCCAGGCGGCCCGCGACGATCGCCCCGCCCCGGCGCCCGGCGATCCGACGCCGCTCGTGGCGAAGGTCGCCGCCGACTACACGCTCGGCGTCGAGGCGTATCCCAGCCGGATGTCGGCCGAGGTGCGTCGGAAACTCGAGGCCGCGCTCGACCAGGCCGCCGCGGCGTCGGCGGCCCAGGGGCAGCCGATGGAGCCGGCGGCCGTCAAGGCGGTGCTCGCGAGCCTCGGGCAGACCGAGTCGCTCGCGCTCGGCATCGGCATCGACGATGAGCGGGGAAAGGTGTTCGTCGAAAACCGTTCCGCGGCGATCCCCGGCTCGACGTCGGCCGCCGTGAGCGCCGCGTCGGCCACCGGCACGCTCACGGTCGGCACGCCCGCCGGGGCGGCCGACGAGCCGCCCGCCATCCGCGGCTACATCGCCCAGTCGATTCCGGAGACGGCCCGCGCGGAGTTCCTCGAGGCACTCGACCAGACGCTGCCCCGTGACGCCGACGACTCGCTCACGCGCACGGTCTCGCGGCTGGTGCGCGACCTGCTACCACGGTCAACGGCCTGCGCCGCCGTCTGATCGAGCTTGGACCTCGCGTCGGTATTTCCGAGTCGAAGACGATCCAGCTGACCGCGGGCGTGCGGGTCAACGACGGCGCCGCCCTCGAACGCCAGGTGAAGCAGGCGTTTGGCGCGGGCGCCGCGATTCCGGGCGTGAAGACGGCCTTCGACGTCGGCAAGGCGGGGGCCGCCTCGCTGCACCGCGTCTCGATCGACGTCGCCGACGACGAGCTGGCCGATCGCATCGGCGACTCGCTCGACCTCACGCTCGCCGTGGCCCCCAACTACGCGCTCGTGCTCGCGGGCGGCGACGTCGCCAAGCGGGCGGAGGCCACGCTCGCGGCCAGCGGCCGCCCGGCCGCCGGCGTGGAGCCGATCGCGGGCCTGGAGGCGGCCGCCGCGCCGCTGCTCGACTACGCGAGCGCAGTCGCCGCCGTCGCGCCCGCCGCACGCGGCGCCGAGGCCGCCCGCACGGCCAAGTCCGGCCTCATGGACCTGCGGGTGCGGCCGATCGACCGGGGCTTCGCCACGCGGCTCTCGATCGACTCGGGCGTACTCAAGGCTGCGGCGGCCCTCGCCGCCCCCGAGCGGCCGCTCGGCCCGGGGGGGGTGCCGCTCCCCGAGGTGCCTCCCGGATTTCCGATCCCACTGCCCCGCTGACGACCCGGGCCATCGATCCACCTTCGCCGATGACGACTTCCATGCCGACCGACCGTGCCGCAACCGAACGTCCCCTGATCCGCGACACGATCGCCGGCGCGAGCGTGGCCGATCTCGCCCGCGAGCACGGCACTCCGCTCTACGTCTACGACGCCGACACGATCCGCCGCCGCTGCCGCGACCTGGCCGCATGGGACACGGTGCGGTTCGCGCAGAAAGCATGCTCGAATCTCGCCGTGCTGGCGCTCGTGCGGAGCGAAGGGGTGGTCGTCGATGCGGTGAGTACCGGCGAGATCCACCGGGCTCTCGCGGCGGGCTACGCGCCACACGCCGCGCCCGGCACGGCCGCCGACGGCCTGCCCCCGGTGCATCCGATCGTCTACACGGCCGACATCTTCGACCGCGAGAGCCTCGACGCCGTGGCGAAACTCGGCATCCATGTGAATTGCGGCTCGGCTGACATGATCGAGCAACTCGCCGACCGCGTGCCGGGAGCCGCGATCACGCTGCGCGTGAACCCCGGCTTCGGCCACGGCCACAGCCAGAAGACGAACACCGGCGGCGAGGGCTCGAAGCACGGCATCTGGCACGGCGACATCCCGGAGGTCCTGCGGCGGGCGGAGTGGGCCGGGCTTTCGGTGTCCGGGCTCCACATGCACATCGGCAGCGGCACGGATCTCGCGCATCTCGCCGAGGTGGCCGGGGCGCTCGAGCGCGTGGCCGGCGAGATCGGCCGCTCGCTCACGACGATCTCCGCGGGCGGCGGCCTGCCCGTGCCCTACAAGCCGGGCGAGGTGCACGCCGACCTCTCCGGCTATTTTCAGCTCTGGGACGCGGCGCGGAAGCGGCTCGAGGACCGCTTCGGCCACCGACTGCGGCTGGAGATCGAGCCGGGCCGCTATCTCACCGCCGAAAGCGGCTCCGTGATCACGGAGGTGCGGGCCGTGAAGAAGCAGGGGGGGCGGAAATACCTGCTCGTCGACGCCGGATTCAACACGCTCGCCCGGCCGGTGCTCTACGGCTCCTACCACCCGATGAGTCTCTGCCCGCGAGACGGGGCGGCCGCGGCTACCACGGAGGAAGTGGCGGTGGGCGGCCCGTTGTGCGAGTCGGGCGACATCTTCACCCAGACCGACGGCGGCTTCGTGGCCACGCGGTCCCTGCCGACGGCCCGGGTGGGTGATTATCTCGTGATCGAGATCGCCGGGGCCTACGGCTTCGTGATGGCGAGCAACTACAACTCCAAGCCGCTCCCGGCAGAGGTCCTCGTGGACGGCGGCTCGGCCCGGCTCGTCCGCCGCCGGCAGACGCCCGAGGATCTCGTCCGCGGCGAGACGGTGTAGGCCGTTTTTGCCGCCGCGACGGGCGGTTTTGCTGCGTCGGCCCGGCGGGCTACGATGATGGCGGCTGAAGAACCTCCCGCCTCCCAACCGATCTTCTCCACCATGGCAAAAGCCGGCCCCCGCAAGAAGCTGCCCAAGGAACTGGCGGTCATCAACGCCGACAACTGCACGGGGTGCGAAAGCTGCCTCGAAGTCTGCCCGGTCGACTGCATCCTGAAGGTGCAGCAGTACGACCAGTTCCACAACCTGCAGAGCTGGTGTGAGATCGACATCGAGCGGTGCGTGGGCTGCGAGGTGTGCGTGCACATCCCGGGCAAGAAGTCGAACCCCTACGACCTCAAGGTCTGCCCGTGGGACGCGATCGAGATGGTTCCCACCGAGCAGGTGGCGCAGGTCGTCGCCCAGATCGGCGGCCCGCCGGGATACGTCGAGCAAAACTGGGACCGACTGGTGAACACCGCCCAGCACCTGGCAGAGCTGAAGGCAGCAGCCGGCTAGTTGCACGGCAGGTCTCGACATCCTGTCGAACCTGCCTTTGCCGACCTCCGTCGGCTGGTGCTGACCCGGCCCTCCAGGCCTGACGATGGCCGTGGGACGCGATTCGGCCTCTTCTCCCGATCGATCGCGTTGATTGACCTTCGTTGCCCCGGACGGTACAACGTGACAAATGTTCACTCCTTCGCAGATCGACGCGCTTCGTGACCACGTTCGCTTGGCGTGCCTGCCGGGCGTCGGTTCTCGGTACAGGAAGCTGTTGCTCGAGCGGTTTGGCTCGCCGGCGGGAGTGTTCGCAGCCCGGCCCGACGAGCTCCGCTCGATCGCAAGGATCGGCAAGAGGCTCGCCGAGGCGATCCCCGCCCTCGCCCACGACCATGCGGCCGACGAGATACTCGATCTCTGCGCCAATCATGCCATCGACATCGTGCTCGAGGGCTCGCGCGATTACCCGGGCCTCCTCGCCCGCATCGACGATCCGCCGGGGCTGCTCTTCGTCCGCGGCGCGATCCTGCCGGCCGACGCCCTCGCCGTCGCCGTCGTCGGCGCCCGGCATGCCACCGCGTACGGCCTCAAGGTCGCCGAGCAGCTCGGCGGCAGTCTCGCCCGCGCGGGATACACCGTCGTCAGCGGCCTGGCCCGGGGCATCGACGCCGCGGCCCATCGCGGCGCCCTCGCCGCCGGCGGTCGCACGATCGCAGTACTCGGCACCGGTGTGCTCAACGTCTATCCCCCCGAGCACGCCGACCTTGCGCTCGACGTGATCAGGAACGGAGCGCTCGTGAGCGAGGAGCAGCCTCTCACCGCAGCCCACGCCGGCGCCTTCCCACAGAGGAATCGGATCGTGTCGGGGATGTGCCTCGGCACGGTCGTCGTCGAGGCTTCCGACCGATCGGGCGCCCTGATCACGGCCCGGCTCGCCGGGGAGCAGGGCCGAGAGGTCTTCGCCGTGCCCGGTCCGATCGACTCGCGGATGTCGCGCGGCTGCCACGCCCTCATTCAAGACGGTGCGAAACTGGTGTGTGGCGTCGACGACATCCTTTCGGAATTGGGCCCCCTCTTCGAGACCGCCACGACGGCTGAAGGCCGGACGATCTCCCATCCCGCCGAGTTGCAGCTCGGAGATTTCGAGCGTCGCGTGCTCGATGCGGTCGGGACGGCGGGCGCGACCGTCGACGAATTGGTGGAGACGGTCGATGCGCCGGCATCGCGGGTGCTGTCCACCGTGAGCGTGCTGGAAGTGCGCCGCCTCGTGCGCCGTTTGCCTGGGAGCCGGATCGAGCGGGCGTGAGCCGAAGCGCGAACTTCGGCACGGCACTTGCACCTCCGGGCAACGTGGATCGGCCGGGCAGGGCTGCTGCCTCGCCGAGTGGGCCGGTTTTCCCGGGGAGTTTCGTCATGAAGGCGGCACGATCACGACGTGGAGTGCGGCAAAATGCCACCCCATCCAACGCAAAATGCGGCGCGCTCGGGATGTTGGCGGGAATCGAGCGGCTCGAGCCACGGGCCCTGATGGCCGCCGATGGCGGCCACATGCGGATCGGAATGAACCTCGAGAACGTCGTCGACTGGTCGCCGGCGTGGACGTTCACCGACGCCTTCAAGGCATCGCGGGGCTGGATCACCCAGGAGTTCAACACCGCCACGTGGGAAACGACGTGGGACGTCGGTGCGACGAACCCGATCCGCGTCGACGCCAACGGCAACCCGACCATGCTCACCACCCGCGTGAACGCGGCTGGCCAGACGATCCGCCAGATCGCCGCGACGCTCATGTTTCGAGACACCGGCGCCGCCCACCCGGCCGGGACCTACCACGCGGAGTGGGACGGCACGGGAGTCGTGACGTTCGGCTTCGACGCCCGCGTGGTCGCATCGGGCCGGACGGCCACGGGCAGGAGTTTCGCCGACCTGCAGGTCACACCGTCCAACGACGGCATCCTCATGCGGGTCGAGGAGACGAGCCCCGCCGATCCCGCCCGCAACTTCGACGTCTGGATGCCGGCCTACGGCGGCCAGAGTTTCGCCGGGCAGCGGTGGCAGCCAGGGGCGGCCTTTTCCCCCTTTCACCCGCTTTTCCGCGAGCGGCTCGCCCCGTTCGGCACGATCAGGTTCATGGCGATGCAGGAGACGAACACCTCCGACATCCGCACCTGGGCCGACCGACGCGAGGCGAGCGACATCCGCCAGGGATCCGGCATCGAGGGCTCCCCGAGCGAGCCGATCGCCAACGGCATGTCGGTGGAATACATGGTGCGGCTCGCCAACGACCTCCATGCCGACCCGTGGTTCAACATGCCACACATGGCCGACGACACGTTCGTGCGGAACTTCGCGACCTACGTGCGCGACCACCTCGAGCCGGGCCGCAAGGTCTACGTGGAGTGGTCGAACGAGATCTGGAACTTCGGCTGGGGCTTCGAGGCGTCGCAGTGGGTGATGGACCAGACCCGGCTTCCGGAAAACGCGGGCCTCGACAACTGGCAGGTCGCGGGCCGTGAGGCGAAGCGCGATCTCGACATCTGGACGAGCGTGTTCACCGGACAGACCTCGCGGCTCGTGCGCGTGGCCGCCGGCTGGGCGGCCAACGACTGGGTGACCAACCGCGTCGTCGAGAGCATGGGCGGCTCGTTCGACGCCATCGCGATCGCCCCCTACTTCAGCCCCGACGACGCGAAGCGCGACTCCTACACGGCGGCCACGTCGGTCGACACGATCCTCGCCGACACCCGCGCGGCCGTGGGCACGTCGGTGGCGTGGGTCCGCACCCACCAGTCACTCGCGGACGCATGGTCGGCACGGCTCGGCCGCGACATCCAGCTCGTCGCCTACGAGGGCGGCCCGCACATGGACGGCCGGAGCGGCCCGTACCAGGACGCCTTCTATCGGGCCGTCAACGACCCGCGCATGGGCGACATCTATCGCGACTATCTCAGGCAGCTCGACGCCGCGGGCATGGACCTGTTCCTCGACTTCCAGTTCACCGGCCAGCCGGGCGCGTCTCCCTGGGGCGACTTCGCGAAACTCCATCGCATGGACGAGCCGCTCGCCACCGCCTATCGCTACAACGCCGTCGTCGCGGCTGCGAACGGCTCGCTGTGGTCGACGGCGCCGCCCGCCCCGGCCCCGATTCCCCCCGTGATCTCGATCGCTTCGGCAGCGACGCTCGAAGGCAACACGGGCCGCAAGCTCCTGTCGTTCACCGTCACGCTGTCCGCCGTGTCGACGCAGCCGGTCTCCTTCCGCTGGGCCACGAGCAACGGCACGGCCACGGCCGGTCGCGACTATCTCGCGGGCAGCGGCACCATCACGATCGCCGCGGGGCAGCGGACGGGCACCGTGGGCGTCTGGGTGCTCTCCGATTGGGTGCGGGAGGCCGACGAGCGGTTCTTCGTCACGCTCTCCGCGAGTGTGAACGCGACGCTCTCCACGACGGCCAGCCGCGCCACCGGCCTGATCGTCAACGACGACGGTCTCTCTCGCGCCGCGCTGGCGGCCGCCTTCGCGTCGGTCGATACGTTCAACGGCAGGGCCCGCCGCGGATCGTGACACGCCGCGCGGCCGGTTTGCCGGCGCGGCTTCTCGGATGCGGCCCGGATGCCTAGAATCGCCCTCATGGATACCGCCCTCTTCAACCGCGCCGCCGCGATTCGCACCCGCCTCCTCCAGCTCCGAGACTCTCTTTGACTGGCACGGTCGCAAGCAGTCAGCTACGCGGATCGAGGAGGCGATGGGGCAGGCCGGTTTCTGGGACGACAACGAGAAGGCCCAGGCCACCGTCGCCGAACTGAAGAGCGTCAACTCCATCCTCAAGCCGCTCGAGGAGGCCCTCGCCGTGGGAGGCGACCTCGAGGCGCTCGAGGAACTCGCCCGAGAGGACCAGGCGCTCGAAGGGGAACTCGCCACCGAGGCCGACCGGCTCGAGAGGCTCGTCGATGCCCTCGAACTGGCGTCGCTCCTGTCCGGACCGCACGACGCCTCGGACGCGATCGTGTCGATCAATGCGCGTGACGGCGGCACCGATGCCAACGACTGGGCCGAGATGCTCCTGCGGATGTACTCGGCCTGGGCCTCGAAACGCGACTACGCCGTCGAGTTGCTCGACAGGCAGGACGACGCCGTGGCCGGCATCCAGAGCGCGACCGTCGCCATTCGGGGACCGTGGGCCTACGGCTATCTCAAGGGCGAGACGGGTATCCATCGCCTCGTGCGGATAAGCCCGTTCAATTCGGAGGGCAAACGGCAGACGAGTTTCGCGGCGGTCGATGTCTCCCCGGAGATCGCGGACGACGACACCGACGTCGAACTCAGGGACGAGGACATCCGGGAGGACGTCTTCCGGGCCAGCGGCGCCGGCGGCCAGCACGTCAACAAGACCTCGAGCGCGATCCGGCTCACGCACTTTCCGACCGGCATCGTGGTGCAGTGCCAGAGCGAGCGCAGCCAGCACAAGAACCGGGCCACCGCGATCAAGATGCTCCGGGCGCGGATCGCCCGTGTCGAGGAGGAGAAGCGGGAGGCGGAGCAGTTGGCCCGGTACAAGCAGCAGCCAAAGACAGGCTTCGGCTCGCAGATCCGCAACTATTTCCTCCATCCCGACCAGCGGGTGAAGGACCAGCGCACCGGCCACTACGTCGGTAATTTCCAGAGCGTCCTCGACGGCAATCTCGACGGCTTTCTCGACGCGTATCTGAAGTGGAAGGCCTCGGGCTCGGCACCGCAGGTGGCCGGCGACGAGTGACGCGGCTGGACGGCTCCCTGCTCGGGAGATACGATCCCGGGTTCAGGAACCGAAGGCCCTCCAGGATACCCATGGCGGAAAAAGAACAGGCGCTTGAAGTGGAAGGGGTCGTGACCCAGGCTCTCGCCAACACGCGGTTTCGCGTGCAGATCACCGGCGGCCACATCGTGAACGCCCACGTCGCGGGCAAGATGCGGAAGAACTTCATCCGCATCGTGCCGGGCGACAAGGTCAAGGTCGAACTCTCCCCCTACGACCTCACCAAGGGCAGGATCACGTTCCGCGAGCGGTAGGAGTCGGACGGGCATGCCGCGCGGCACCCCGGAACCTTCGGGGCGGCTCTCCTACTTTTCGTCGCCCGATTCCCGCTTCTCGAGGAACTGCTTGAGATCCCCGAACGTGCGCAACGGCTCCTTGCCGTCTCGCATCGCCTGAGTGAGCGGCTTCGGCGGCTTCTTCGCCGGCTTCGCGGTGTAGGTGCGCGTGGCGGGTTCCCGAGGAGGGCGTTCCTGCTCCCGTTGCCGCGGCGGCTTCGGCGGGCGCGAGTTCGTCGCCGGCTGCGCCTGCGGCCTCCGCTCCTCGGGCCGGGCATGCTGGCCTTCCTGTCTCCGTCCGGGCCCCGGCCGCCCGCTGCCCGGTGCGATCATCGTGAGGGCCACGCGACGGCGAGCCCTGTCGATCTCGAGCACCCAGACCTTGACGATCTGCCCGACCGTCACCACGTCGTGCGGGTCGCGCACGTAGCGGGAGGAGAGCTGACTGATGTGCACCATGCCGCTGTCGTGGAGGCCGATGTCGACGAAGGCCCCGAAGTCGACGACGTTCAGGACCGAGCCCATGAGCTCCATCCCCACCTCGAGGTCCTCGAGCTTGAGCACACCCTTCTTGAAGAACGGCGGAGGAAAGTCCTCGCGCGGGTCGCGGCCGGGTCGGGCGAGCTGCTCGACGATGTCGGCCAGCCGCAGCCGGCCGACGCCAAGCTCGAGCGCGAGCGCAGGCAGATCGAGCTGTGAGGCCCGCTCCGCGAGCGCCGCGGCCTGCTGGCGGCTGAGAAGATCCTGCGGCGTCCCACCGAGCCGTTCGAGAACCTGTGCGGCGACGGCATAGCTCTCCGGGTGAATCCACGTGGAATCGAGCGGATCGGTGCCGCCGGTGATCTTGAGGAACCCCACGGCCTGCACGTAGGCGGCCTCGCCGAACCCGGGAACCTCGAGAAACTGCCGCCGTGACGTGAAAGGCCCGTTCTTCGCCCGCCAATCGTGGAGGTTGCGGGCGGTGGTCTGGTTGAGCCCCGAGACGTACCTCAGCAGGGCCGGACTTGCCGTGTTCACGTCGACCCCCACGTAGTTCACGCAGCTTTCGACGACGGCGTCGAGGGACGCGTGCAGGTGCCTCGCCTTGACGTCGTGCTGGTAGAGGCCCACACCTATGTTCGCGGGCTCGATCTTCACCAGCTCCGAGAGCGGATCCTGGAGCCTCCTGCCGATCGAGATCGCCCCGCGCACGGACGCCTCGTGGCCGGGAAGCTCCTCACGGGCGTACGCGCTCGTGGAGTAGACGCTCGCCCCGGCCTCGTTGACGATCACGTACCCGACGTCGAGATCCTTGAGTTCGCCCACCACGAGTTCAGCCACGAGCGACTCGGTTTCGCGGCCGGCGGTGCCGTTGCCGACCGCGATGACCGTGCATCCGTGGGACTTGACCATCTCGACGATTTTCCGCGTCGCCGTCTCCCTCTTCTCCTTCTGCCCGATGATGTGCAGCACCGCATGCTCGAGCGGGTTGCCGCACTCGTCGATCACCACCGCCTTGCAGCCGCTCTTGAATCCCGGGTCGAGCGCCAGCAGGCGACGGCCGGGCGCGGGAGACTGCAGGAGCAGGTTGCGGAGGTTCCTGGCGAACACCTCCACGGCGTGCGATTCGCAGTAGTCGGTGATCTCGCGGCGGATCTCGCGCTCCAGGCTCGGCAGCACCAGCCGGGAGAGCGCGTCGCAGACGCAGCCGCGCAGGAACTCGGAATGCGGGTGCCCCGCGGGCACGAGCAATTCCTCCGCCGCCGCCCGGATCTCATCGTCGGGCCCCTCGATCCGCACCTTCAGCAACTTTGCCCGCTCGCCACGATTGATCGCGAGCGCCCGGTGCGGTGGGATTCGCTGGATGTGCTCGGCGTAGTCGAAATAGTCGCGATAGTGCTTTTCGTCCTTCGAGAGGGCCTTCCCTTCGCTCTCCACCCGCTGACTCTTGAGGTGCGCCTTGCGCGACAGGATCCCACGCAAGCGCTGCCGCAGGTCGGCTCGCTCGCTGAACTCGTCGGCGATGATGTGGCCGACGCCGAGCAGGGCGATCGCCGCCGTCGCAACCTCCCCGTCGGGGTCCACGAAATCGGCGGCCCGGCGGTCGAGGTCGGCGGCCATGGCGTCGGCGGCCAGGATCTCGCGGGCCAGGGGCTCGAGGCGACGTTGGCGGGCGATCTCGGCGAGCGACAGCTTGCGGGGCTTGAACGGGAGATAGATGTCTTCCAGTTGCTTCGAGCTCTCGGCCGACTCGATTGAAGCCGTGAGTTCGGGGGTCAGTTTCCCCTGTCCCTGGATCGTGCGGAGGATCGTCTGCTTGCGATCGGAGAGCTGCCTGGCCCTGCCGATGCACGCAGCCACGCGGCGGACGTCCACCTCATCGAGACCGCCCGTCTCGTCGCGGCGGTAGCGCGTGATGAAGGGAACCGTGTTCCCCTCGTCGAGCAACCGCACCGTGGCGGCGACGCCGACGGGGGGAAGCCCGAGGCGATGGGCGATCTGCCCCAGATCGATGACCGCTGTGGGTGCCATCCGACAGGCGTCGACGGGGCTGCTCGAGACCCTGGCGAAACGCCCAACTCCACCTTTCTCCCGCAAACCCAACGCTCTGGCGAGGGC
>RFPF01000370.1 GCA_009926295.1 Planctomycetia bacterium | reverse complement strand
GTGGCGGCCACCGAGATGATCGACGTGCCCTGGTAGGCCGCGGGATATTGCGGGGTGACGTCGATGTTGGCCCCGCTGTTGCCCGCCGCGGCGACGAACAGGATGCCCGCCCGCCCGCCGGCGTCGATTGCATCGCGCAGGAGCGTAGAGAATCCACCGCCGCCCCAACTGTTGTTGGTGGCGACGATGTTCACGCCGAAGTCGCGGCGCATCTGCGTCGCGTAATTGATCGCAGCCAGCGCGTTGCTCGTGGATCCGCTGCCCGAGCCGTTGAGGAACTTCAGCGGCATGATCGACACCTGCCAGGCGACGCCCGTCACGCCGACGCTGTTGTTGCCGACGGCGCCGATCGTGCCGGCCACGTGGGTGCCGTGGCCGTTGTCGTCCATCGGATCGCCATCGTTGTTGGCGAAGTCGTAGCCGTGGACGTCGTCGACGTAGCCGTCGCCGTCGTTGTCGATCCCGTCACCGGCGACCTCGCGGGGGTTCGTCCAGATGTTGGCGGCGAGATCCTGGTGGGTGTAGTCGACGCCGGTGTCGATCACGGCGACGACCACATTCCGCGAGCCGGTCGTGGTGTTCCAGGCCGTCTCAGCCCGGATGTCGGCACCGACGACGCCTCCCGACTGGCCGAGGTTGCGCAGGCCCCAGAGGCGATCGAACGCGGGGTCCGAGGGCAGGGCCGTCGGGGCGATGGAGAAGTCGGGTTCGACCGTCGCCACGCCCCGGGTGCGTCCTGCCCATCCGAGAACGTCGCTCGCGGCGGCCCCGGGTGCCACGAGCGAAAAGAATCCCTCGCCGAGCGACCGGCCCTGCCACTGGGCCGGGAGGCCGAGGTCGGTGACCGTGGCGGACCGGTCGGCGACGTGCGCCACCCAGGAGCCGTCGACGACGTCGACCTGGCGGCCGTTCCACTCGATGTGCTGCAGCCCCCGTGCGGCTGCGAAGCCGAAGTCGGCCGACATGGCCAGGCGGGCTTCGAGACCTTCGATCGACAGCGGGCCGGAGAACCGTCCGCGGGAAGAAGCGGCGCGAACCATGATGGCGGCCTTTCGGCTGCCGTCGGCCTTTGCCCCACCCGGTTTGCCGTCCTCAGACGGCCCACCGTGGTCGACGTGGTGTCGTCGAGCGGTTCGCGTCGCCCGCAGGCTTCGTTTCCCGTTCGGCGAGCGAATTATCGAGTGCGGGCAATTTCCGTCTCACGAAATCTTCGAGCCACATCGCAAAACATCAAAAAATCAGGTAAAATTGCAAAAAGTTCGATCAATGGACAGTTGGTAAAACGGCTCGAAAGAGGTGCTGGGATGGTGTTTCCAGTCGGCGACGACAACTCGGATCGGGGCCTGTTTCCGTTCGTCACGATCGCCCTGCTCGCGGCCAACATCTTCGTGTTCGCTGTGCTCCAGGGGATGGGGGCGAACGAGGATTTCACGATGGCCTACGTGCAGGTGCCGGCGGAGATCATCTCCGGGCACGACATCGAGACCGAGCCCGCCCCGAAGACGATCCACACCCCGCAGGGTGACATCGAGGTCACCGATCCGGGGCTGCGGAAGACGCCGATCCCGGTGTGGCTCACGCTGTTCACCGCCATCTTCATGCACGGCAGCGTCATGCATCTTGCGGGGAACATGTGGTTCCTGTGGATCTTCGGCGACAACGTCGAGGACGACATGGGACACGTGAAATACCTGCTGTTTTACCTGGCCACCGGCGTGATCGCGTCGCTGGCGTTCGTGGCCTTCAATGCCACGGGCGAGGCGGCCCTCACCCCCTGCCTCGGGGCCTCCGGAGCGATCTCGGGGGTGCTCGGGGCGTATCTCGTGCTCCACCCCCAGCGTCGAGTGAGCGTGATCGTGCTGCGGATGATGGTCGACGTGCCGGGCTACGTGGCCGTCGGGATCTGGTTCCTTTTCCAGGTGGTCAGCGGCCTCTTCGACACCAGCGGCGGCGGGGGCGGGGTGGCCTACTCGGCGCACGTGGC
>RFPF01000369.1 GCA_009926295.1 Planctomycetia bacterium | reverse complement strand
GCTCATCCTGATGGGCATCGAGCACGAGCGGATCCACCTCGAGACCTCGAGCGTGATCATGCGGCAGATGCCGCTCGCCGAGCTCCGGCACGGCGACGAACTCACCGCCGACGAACGGCGGCTCTGGAAGGCGTGCCCGGACCACGGCGTGCCGCCGGCCAACGAATGGCTGCCCTGCCCGGCCACGACCGTCCGGCTCGGAAAGCCGGCCACCGACGAGACCTACGGCTGGGACAACGAATATGGCATCGAAGAGGTGTCCCTGTCGGCATTCCGCGCCTCTCGACAGCTCGTTTCGAACGCCGAGTTCCTCGACTTCGTCGCCGACGGTGGCTATCGCGACGAGTCGCTCTGGACCGACGAAGGCCGCGGCTGGCTGCACTACACGCGGGCGGAGCACCCGAAATTCTGGAAACGACACGGGGCGTCGTATCTGCAGCGAAATCTCCTCGACGAAGTGCCGCTGCCGCTCGACTGGCCGGTCGAGGTGAACTGCCTCGAGGCGCAGGCCTACTGTACCTGGCTCTCGCGTCGCACCGGTGAGCACGTGGGGCTGCCGACGGAGGCCCACTGGCAGGCGCTCCGCGACCGCATTCCGGGCGACCAGCCCACGTGGTCGGTCGCGCCGGGCAACGTCAATCTCGAGCACTTCTTCTCCTCCAGCTGCCCCGTCACGGCGTTCCCCCAGGGGGACTTCTGCGACGTCATCGGCAACGTCTGGCAGTGGACCCGGACCCCCATCATGCCCTTCAAGGGATTCGAGGTGCATCCGCTGTACGACGACTTCTCGGTGCCGACGTTCGACGGCCGCCACAACCTCATCAAGGGAGGCTCGTGGATCTCGACGGGCAACGAGTCGCTCAAGAGCGCCCGCTACGCGTTCCGGCGGCATTTCTTCCAGCACGCCGGCTTTCGCACGATCGTCGAGGAGCCCGG
Organism: Planctomycetia bacterium; assembly: GCA_009926295.1. GTDB lineage: Bacteria > Planctomycetota > Planctomycetia > Pirellulales > UBA1268 > RGVT01. Next base: position 1,049 of record RFPF01000369.1, on the reverse strand, counting down.
CAACGTCGCCGAAACCGCGGGCGCGCGGCTCTACGAGACCGACCAGCTCGTCACGCAATACCTCGAGTTCCACTATGGTGACGCCGCTTCAGGCGGGTCCGATGCCGCCCCGCTCGGCGTGCCCAACTTTCCGCGAGCCTGCGTCGAGGCGGTGATGCCGTGCGTTCCCGCCGACCGGCACGACCGCTGCCTCGACATCGGCTGCTCCGTGGGACGCTCCGCATTCGAATTCGCCCGCCTGCAGCCGGACGCCGGCCCCGGTTCATCCAGGCCGGCGTCCGGCTGCAGGCGGGCGACGAGGTCCACTACGAGATCCCGACCGAGGGCGAACTGACCCGCTCGCGGGCGATCTCGCTCGACAGGCTCGGCCTTGCCGCCGTCGGGGGCCGGGTGTCGTTCCTGCAGGGCGACGCCTGCAATCTCAAGGAGATCTTCGCCGACTACGACCTTGTCTTCGCCGGCAACCTCATCGACCGTCTCTACGATCCCGCCCTGTTCCTCACGGGCATCGCCGGCCGCATTCGGCCTGACGGCCTGCTCGCGATCACATCGCCCTACACGTGGCTCGAGGAATACACGCCGAGGGAAAAGTGGCTTGGCGGCCGCCGCGAAGGAGGCGAGCCGCTCTCGACGTTCGACGGGCTCGCCCGATCGCTCGCTGGCGGCTTCTTGCTCGTGCACCGCGGGAACATCCCGTTCGTGATCCGCGAGACGGCCCGCAAACACCAACACTCGCTCGCGGAATTGACCATCTGGCGGAAGACCTGAGAGAACGGGCCTTTCGCCTCCCTTCCCCGCCGCCCATGCCTCCCGCCCCCTTCGATCCCTGCAAGCAGTGGCTCGGAATCGACGCGGTCGAACTGGTCGACCCGCGCCGCGTCCTCGGCCTCGCGCCGGGTGAGACCAGCCCACAGGCCGTGCAGCGGGCCGCGGAGGCGAGGCTCACGGTGCTCCGCGGAGTGCCGGCGGGGCCCTTCGATCGCGCCCGCGCCGCGCTCATGGAACGCGTCGCCGAGGCGCGCGACGCGGTGCTCGCGCAGTTGGCGGGC
>RFPF01000368.1 GCA_009926295.1 Planctomycetia bacterium | reverse complement strand
GCCGGTGCGATCCGGGCCGAGCGGGTCATCCTCTGCACCGGCGGAAAATCCCTGCCGAAGTCGGGTTCCGACGGCGGCGGCTTCGCGATCGCCGAGGCGGCCGCGCCCACGAGCGCATCGAGCACGGTGCGGGCCGAGTCGGTGACTGGAAAAAGCTTCCCGGTGTCTTCCCGCTTGAGTGCGACGCCGCACTCCGCGAAGAATCGCACCGTCTCGTCGACCGTGAACCTCCCGAGCACCTTGCGGATGGCCGGGGGCGTGCTGCCGGCATAGTCGGCCTCCGTAACCTTCCAGTGCGTGACGTTGCAGCGCCCGCCTCCGGCCACGAGGATCTTGGCGCCGAGTTTTCGGGCGCCGTCGAGTGCGACCACGGAGAGCGGCCTGCCCGCGGCGCGGGCCGTGCGGCCCGCCCACGTGGCCGCGAAGAGGCCCGCAGCACCCGCGCCGACGACGAGGATGTCGCAGTTTTCGGGGGGTGTGGCCGGTGCTGTCTGCAAAAAAGCGAGGGTTTCGCGGGGCTGACCGGTGCTATAGTAAAGGAGTGTAGTTGATACCCCCGCCGATCGACCGCAAGGTCCGCGATCCGGCAAGCCCCGACTGGGGCCGCGGATCGGCGACGCGGGTGACCCCGACTGGAACGTTCCATGGGTTGCTCGACCGCCTCGCATCTCCGGCGTGCATCTGCAGCAGTTGCCGCTGTTTTTGCGTGTGCCTGCGCGGTCGCTGCCGAGCCGCGTCTCGACTTCAATCGCGACATCCGGCCGATCCTGTCCGAGAACTGCTTCTACTGCCACGGCCAGGATGGCAACAAGCGCGAGGCCGGCCTCCGGCTCGACGACCGGGCCTCGGCGATGGCAGCCGCCGCGATCGTGCCCGGCGACCCGGGTTCGAGCACCATGCTCGAGCGGATCCACTCGACCGATCCCGACGTGCTCATGCCGCCTCCGAATTCCAACCGGCGACTGTCCGACGCCCAGAAGCGCCTCCTCGACCAGTGGATCAGGGAAGGGGCCGACTATGAGCCGCACTGGGCCTTCACGCCACCGCTGCGGCCCGTGCCGCCGGAGGTGCTCAGGCCTGACTGGGTGCGAAACCCCGTCGACCGGTTTGTGCTCGCGAAGATCGAGGCGGCGGGCCTCGAGCCGGCGCCGGAGGCGGATCGCCCCACGCTCATCCGCCGTCTCCATGCGGACCTCACGGGCCTCCCGCCGACGCCCGACGAGGTCGATGCGTTCGTCGCTGATCAGCGTCCGGATGCCTACGAATCTCTGGTGGACCGGCTGCTCGACTCGCCCCACTACGGCGAGCGGATGGCGCTCGCCTGGCTCGACGCCGCCCGCTACGCCGACTCCAACGGTTTCCAGCAGGACGGCGACACGTGGCAGTGGATCTGGCGTGACTGGGTGGTGAAGGCCCTCAATGCCGACATGCCGTTCGATCGGTTCTCGATCGAGCAGTTGGCCGGCGACCTGCTGCCAAACGCCACGAGCGAGCAGAAGATCGCGACCGGTTTCAACCGCAACCATCTGCTGAATGGCGAGGGCGGGGCGATCGCGGAGGAGCAGCGGTTCAACACGCTCTTCGACCGGGTGGACACGACGAGCACGACCTGGCTGGGCCTCACGATGGCCTGCGCCCAGTGCCACGACCACAAGTACGACCCGATGACGCAGCGCGACTACTACGCGCTGCTCGACGCCTTCAACCGTGTTCCTGAGTCGGGCATGCCGACGCGGTTCTCGGCCCGGATCCGCGTGGCGCCCCCGGTGGTGGAACTGCCCAGTCCCGAGCAGGCGAAGCGACTCGCGGAACTCGAGGCGGCCGCGAAGGCCGGTGAGACGCGGGCCAAGCCCGTGATCGACGCCCTGTACGCGGCGTGGAAGCTCGGCCTTTCCTCCGACGGGGAGCCGGCCGACGGCGAAGGCCTCTCTCGCAGCCTCACGCCCCTGCTTCGCAAGCCCGAGAAGGACCGCACCGAAGACGAGAAGAAGTCGATCGAGAGGCAGCTCCG
>RFPF01000367.1 GCA_009926295.1 Planctomycetia bacterium | reverse complement strand
ACGAGCAGGCCGAGGTTCGCACCGAGGAGGGCAACACCGTGCTCGTGCGGGTGGAGATCGACCGCGACCGGCATGCCGAGGAGGAGCTCGGTGCCGGTGCCAGCGTCACGGCCCGGATCGCCTGCGGGAGGCGGTCGCTGGGCTACGTCTGGTTCCACGACGTGCTGTCGTTCATCCAGACGAGGATCCTGTTCCGGCTGTGGTGACGAGAAGGAGGGAGACGATGCAGAACCCGATCCGCGTGGCGGCGTTCGCCGCCGATTCGACCTGGCGCTGGGCCATGCAGGGGGCGGTGGAGCAGCATCGCCGATTCTGGAGACAGTTCGTGCTCTGGCTCGCGAGGCAGGACGGCGCCGAGGCCGACACGCTGTGGGTGCGGCTGGGCCAGCGACGCATCGCTCCGGGGATGACGATCGGGTGCGACGCCGGCGTGACGAGGCCCGATGGCTCGGCTGCGGCCGACGTCGAGGTCGAGGCGGTCGCCGTGTCGCCTGCGGGCAAGCCGCGGCCCGTGCGGCTCCCCCGGCGTGGCGACGCGTTCTCCGGCGCCCTCTCCGACTTCACCGAGCCCGGAGATTGGAGGCTCGTCGTACGGGCCACGGCCGCCGGTGGCCGGCAGCTCGAGCGTTCGGCGCGGTTCACCGTCGTGCGGCAGGACCTCGAGCTCGCCAACCCACGGGCCAATCCGCTTCTCATGCGGCAGCTCGCGGAGGCGACACCGGGGGGCGTGCGGGCACCGGAGGAACTGCCCGACATCCTCGACGAGATCCGCAGCCAGCCTGCGACCTTCGAGACGCTCGAGCAGTGGGCCTACTCCCCCTGGGACAAGTGGCCGATGTTCCTGCTGCTGGCCGGACTGCTGATCGTCGAGTGGTTCCTCCGCAGGCGGTTCGGGCTCGTGTGAAGCGAGTTTCCGCCTTCCTCCGCCGGCGCAGCTTTGCTAGTTTCCCGCCCCCCGCGGCCTTGCGACCCGCGGGATGGACGAGCCATGGAGGACCGGCGTGCACAAGCGGCGGCCGATTCGCGACAAACTGCTCCTCGGCGGACTGCTCGTCGGAGTCATGGTGGCCACGCTGTCGGCGAGCAGCTTCCTCGGCATCTATTCCTACCGCCGGCTGGTGCGGGCCCTGAGCTGCCGCGCCGCGGAACTCCCGCTGGCGAGCGTCCTGGGGGCGTGCGTGAGCGACCTGCGACTGGCCCATGCCCGGGCGCTTTCGGGTGATTCGGCGACCTTCGACGGTGCGGGGGAGGTTGTCGGACCGCTCACGTTCCATCCCGCCTTGGTCGCACAGCGTCACGAGCCGGAGTTCGGCGGCTGGTTCACCGACCAGGTCGAGCGGACATGGTGGGCGCTCGAACGCTACTGCGAGGAACTTGCCGAGGGCGAGCTCGACGACATGCCCTTCGGAGACCGCAGCCGCGAGCGGGAAACGGCGAGGGAGATCACGTCGTGCCTGGAGACGATCCGGTCGATCGCGGGCAGCGACGAGGGGCGGTTGCTTCCGTGGATCGAGGAATCGGTGCCGGAGCAGCGGCGCAAGCTCCTCGCCGTCGAGCCACACCTCGAACGGCTTGCCGTGCTCTCGGCGGAGTTGCCCACGTTTCTCCAGGAACGGCTCCACGACCTCTCGCACGAGGTGCGGGTGGGCTACCGCACGCTGATCGTCACCACCTGGGCGGCGGCGCTGGCTGCGGCGGCGCTCCTGGCCGCGCTGGGCGCGCTCACCTACCGCTGGGTGTTTCGCCCATTGCGGCTGCTCGGGCACGGCTCGCGGCGCGTGGCTGCGGGCGACTTCGACTTCCGCATCCGCCTCGACACACGGGACGAAATGGCCGAACTGGCCAACGCACTGAACGACATGACGCAGCGATTCCAGGAGATTCGTGACGACCTCGACCGCCAGGTGCAGCTGCGCACGCGCGAGGTGGTGCGCAACGAGCAACTGGCGAGCGTCGGCTTCCTCGCAGCCGGAGTGGCCCACGAGATCAACAATCCGCTCGCCTCGATCGCGATGTGCGCGGAGTCGCTCGAGAGCCGGCTGGAGGCGCCTCCAGC
>RFPF01000366.1 GCA_009926295.1 Planctomycetia bacterium | reverse complement strand
AGCCGCGGCGGCCGCGCGGCCTTGGATCCTCTATGGTCCGACCCTGCCGGCGTATCCCGACGAGGCCGAGCGGTGGATGCACGAGCAGTTCACGCGCGCGGGCATCGCGGTGGCGGGCATCGACACCGGCGAGTCCTACGGCAGCCCGGAGGCGGTCAAGGCCGCCGAGGCGCTGCACGCGGAGATGGTGCGCCGCGGCTATGCGCGGAAGCCGGCCGTGCTCGGCCGGAGCCGCGGCGGCCTGTGGGCGACTGCCTGGGCGATCGCGCATCCAGACCTCACGGCCGGCGTCGGCGGCATCTACCCGGTGTACGACTGGCGGAGCTATCCCGGCGTCGAGAAGGCGGCCCCGGCCTATGGCCTCGCCCCCGACGCGCTCCTCGCCCGGGCCGGCGATCTCTGCCCGATCGAGCGCATCGACGTCGCGGCCAGCGCCGGCGTGCCCTTCTGCATCATCCACGGCGACATCGACAAGCTCGTGCCTCTCGAACCCAACTCGGGGCGGCTCAAGCAGCGGTACGAGGCGCTCGGCAAGGGCGACCTCGTGAACCTCATCGTCGCCGAGGGGCAGGGGCATTCCTTCTGGGAAGGATTCTTCCACTGCCAGGAACTCGTTGATTTTCTCATCGCCCGCGCCCGGGCCGGCGCCCGCTGACGTCCCGTTCTGGAACGGGCCGGGTCCCGAGGGTATCGTCGGCCACGCATGGCTGACTTTCCGCGCTTCCCGAACCCGCCCCAGTTTCCCCGGCTGCCTGCCGGGAGCGGCCTTCCGTTGCCGGTGCTGCTCACGGCGGCGCTCGCGCTCCTCCTCGTCGCCGGCCTCGCCCGCGGCGTCTACACCGTCGGCCCCGAGAGCGTGGGCGTGGTGCAGCGGTTCGGCCGGTTCATCGGCACGGCCGGACCGGGCCTCCGGTTCAAGCTCCCATTCGGCATCGACACCGTCACGATCCTGCCGGTGAAGCGTCAGCTCAAGATGGAGTTCGGCTTCGGATCCCCCCACGTCACGAACCCCGATCAGGTGTCGAACGACCAGGAACGCGAACGCGACATGGTGACGGGCGACCTCAACGCCGCCCACGTCGAGTGGGTCGTGCAGTACGAGATCAGCGATCCCGAGCAGTATCTCTTCAACCATCGCGAGCCCGGCCCCACGCTCCGCGACTTCTCGGAGAGCGTGATGCGCGAGGTGGTGGGCGACCGCACCGTCGACGAGGTTCTCACGATCGGCCGGCAGGGGATCGAGAACGAGGCGATCGCCAAGCTCGCCGCGCTCGCCCAACACCTCAACATGGGCCTGCGGGTGCAGCAGGTGCAGCTGAAGAACGTGCATCCGCCCGCGGCGGTGCAGCAGGCGTTCGAGGAGGTCAACCGCGCCCAGCAGGAGCGGGAGCAGATGATCAACCAGGCCAACGGCGAATACAACAAGGTCGTGCCCCGGGCCAGCGGCGAGGCGCAGAAGCAGCTCAGCGAGGCCGAGGGCTACGCGACGAAGCGCGTGAACGAGGCCGAGGGCGACGTGGCCCGCTTCCAGGCCCTGCTCGAGCAGTATGAGAAAGCCCCCGAGGTGACGCGGCAGCGGCTCTACCTCGAGACGCTCGCCGAGGTGCTCCCGCAGCTCGGCGGCAAGGTGATCCTCGACGCCGACGCCAAGCAGTTCCTCCCGCTCATGAGCCTGCCGGCCCTGCCGCCGCAGGCGCCCCCGAGGAAGCCCCAGCAGCCATGAGCCCCCTGCCGATCAACCATCCGCTGCTCGTGATCCTGCGCCGCGTGGCCGACTGGCTCTTCTCCCCGCTCGGCGGCGTGCTCGCCGTGCTCGCGGCGATCGGCATCCTCGGCTGCGCCTACACGGTGGACCAGACGGAGCAGGTGGTGCTCACGCAGTTCGGCCGGCCGATCGGCGAGCCGATCAACGCGGCCGCGTCGCGGTCGGGGGCCGGTCTCCACTTCAAGCTGCCCTTCATCCAGACGGCCAACCGGTTCGAGAAGCGGATCCTCGAGTGGGACGGCCCGCCGGGCGAGATGACCACCCGCGACAAGCTGTTCGTCGTGGTCGACACGTTCGCCCGCTGG
>RFPF01000365.1 GCA_009926295.1 Planctomycetia bacterium | reverse complement strand
AACCCCGCCCACTTGGCCGGCGGGTTTCACCGGGAGTTGCCTTCGGAATGAGCAAGCAGGGATCGTGCGACATCGGCCTCATCGGCCTCGCGGTGATGGGCGAAAACCTGGCCCTCAACATCGCCAGCCGCGGCTACTCGATCGCCGTCTACAACCGCACGACGAGCGTCACCGACGCCTTCACGGGCGGCCGCGGCAGGCAGCCGAACGTCGTCGGCTGCCACACGCTGTCGGACCTCGTCGCCGCGCTCAAGGCGCCCCGCAAGGTGATGATGATGGTCAAGGCCGGCCCGGCCGTCGATGAACTCATCAGGACGCTCATGCCCCTGCTCTCCAAGGGTGACGTGATCATCGACGGCGGCAACACGCTCTATTCCGATACCGAGCGGCGCACGAAGGAGGTCGAGGCGGCGGGCCTGCAGTACATCGGCACCGGCGTCTCAGGCGGCGAGGAGGGCGCTCTCAAGGGCCCGAGCCTGATGCCGGGCGGGTCGAAGGCGGCCTGGCCGCTCGTGCAGCCGATCTTCCAGGCGATCGCCGCGAAGGTCGGCCCCAAGGGCGACATCCCCTGCTGCGACTGGGTCGGGCCGCGCGGCGCCGGTCACTACGTGAAGATGGTTCACAACGGCATCGAGTATGGCGACATGCAGCTCATCTGCGAGGCCTACTGGCTGCTCAAGCACGGCGCCGGGCTCTCCAACGCCGACCTCGCGAAGGTGTTCGACGAGTGGAACAAGGGTGAGCTCGACAGCTACCTGATCGAGATCACCCGCGACATCTTCACCGTGAAGGACCCCGACTCCGGCGACTCCATGGTGGACAAGATCCTCGACAAGGCCGGCGCCAAGGGCACCGGCAAGTGGATGAGCCAGCTGGCCCTCGATCTCGGCGTGCCGAGCACGCTCGTGACCGAGGCCGTCTACGCCCGCTGCCTCTCGTCGCTCAGGGACGCGCGCGTCAGGGCGAGCAAGGTGCTGAAGGGCCCCGACCTCGCCACCCACGACGACCCGAAGGCCTTTGTAGAGCAGGTTCGCCAGGCGCTCTACGCGTCGAAGATCGCCAGCTACGCCCAGGGCTACGTGCAATTGGCCGCCGCCGCCAAGGAGCACGACTGGCCGCTCGACTACGGCGCGATCGCGATGATGTGGCGGGGTGGCTGCATCATCCGGGCCCAGTTCCTGGAGCGGATCGCCGAGGCCTACAAGGCACAGCCGAACCTCGAAAACCTGATGCTCGCCCCCTACTTCGCCGACGCGCTCGCGAAGTCGCAGAAGGCCTGGCGGCACGTCGTGGCCACGGCCGCCACGATCGGCATCCCGGTGCCCGCGTTTATGACGGCCCTGGCCTACTACGACGGCTACCGCCACGCGAACCTCCCGGCCAACCTGCTCCAGGCCCAGCGCGACTACTTCGGCGCCCACACCTACGAGCGGACCGACAAGCCGGGCACGTTCCACACCGAATGGCTCGACCTCCGGAGGCAGGCATGAACGGGTATCTCCAGGATCTCTTCGGGCTCTCGGGCAAAACGGCCGTGGTGGTCGGTGGCACGGGCGTGCTCGGCGGCGCCCTCGCCGACGGCCTCGCCAAGGCCGGCGCCTTTGTCGTCGTGGCGGGCCGCGGCGCCGACCGCGGCGCGGCCCGGGTCGACGCCATCAAGGCGGCCGGCGGCGACGGCACGTTCGTCTCCGTCGATGCGGTCGACCGGGAGAGCGTGAAGGCCCTCCTCGAGGCCACGATCCACGCCCGCGGTCGGGCCGACATCCTCGTCAACTGTGCCGGCGTCAACTCTTCGGTGCCGTATTTCGAGATTCCCGACGACGACTACGACAAGGTCCTCGACACGAACCTCAAGAGCACCCACATTGGCTGCCAGATCTTCGGCGCCCACATGGCGGCCAACTTCGCCGCCGGCGCCGGCGGCGGCGCGATCCTCAACATCGGCAGCGTGTCGGCCGATAAGCCGCTCTCGAAGGTGTTCATCTACTCCGCGTCGAAGGCCGCCGTGCTCAACTACACGCAGAACGTGGCCCGCGAGCTCGCCCCGAAGGGCGTGCGGGTGAACATTCTCTGCCCCGGCTTCTTCCCCGCCGAGCAGAACCGC
>RFPF01000364.1 GCA_009926295.1 Planctomycetia bacterium | reverse complement strand
GGCACGCTCATCGTGTCGCCGAACGCCAACCCCGACGTGATCCGTGCCGCGCGGTCGGCCGGCCTCGTCAGCTGCCCCGGCGTGGCCACACCCACGGAAGGATTCGCGGCGCTCGCGGCCGGGGCCGACGCGCTCAAACTCTTTCCGGCCGAACAGATCGCCCCGCCGGTCGTGAATGCCTGGCGGGCCGTGTTTCCCGCGCACGTTTTACTCCTGCCGGTAGGCGGGATCACGCCCGCGAATCTTGGAGCCTACCGCAACGCCGGGGCGAGCGGCTTCGGGCTCGGCTCGGCACTGTATAGCCCCGGCATGACGGCCGAGGCGGTGCGCCGCGAGGCCGCTGCGTTCATGGCGGCCTGGCATGACCACGGCACGCCGGCCGTTCGTTCGACATCCCGCCCCCCTTCCCCAGCGACACGGTGACTTCCCGATGCACCCTCCGCTCTCCGGCGTCTATCCGATCGCCAACACGCCGTTTCACCCCGATGGTTCGATCGACTTCGAGAGCCAGGACCGGCTCGTCGACCACCTTCTCGCCCAGGGCGCCCACGGCCTCGGCCTCTTCGGCAACGCGAGCGAGGGCTATACGCTCGAATCGGCCGAGCGCGTTTCCCTCATGCGGCGGATCGCCAAACGGGTGAACGGCCGCGTGCCGCTCGTGGCGTCGAGCGGTCACACCGGCACCGACGCGGCGGTCGCCCTGAGCAAGGAACTCCAGGATCTCGGCGCCGCCTGTCTGATGGTGCTGCCCCCCTATTTCCTCAAGACCGACGGCGACGGCCTGATGCACTACTTCGAGGCGATCTCGAAGGCCGTGAACATCCCGATCATGGTGCAGGACGCCCCGCTCATGACGCAGGTGATGATGCCGCCGGCGCTGCTCGCCCGCATGGGCCGCGAGATCGAGCACGTGGAGTATGTGAAAGTGGAGGCCCCGCCCACGCCCGCGAAGTGCTCGGCGCTCACGAAGGCGGCAGGCGACTCGCTCACGCTCTTCGGCGGGCTGAATTGCCAGTTTTTCATCGAGGAATTTCAGCGCGGGGTGCGCGGCCAGATGCCCGGCAGCGACCGCACGGCCGACCTCGTGTCGATCTGGAACGCGCTCGAGGCCGGCCGCACCGACGAGGCGTGGCGGATCTTCTCGCGCATCCTGCCGCTCCTGCGGTTCGAGCTCCAGCCCGGGCTCGGCGTGTCGGCCCAGAAGCACAACCTCGTGGCCGGGGGCGTGATCGCCTCGGCACACGTGCGGCATCCGACGGCTTCCCTCGACGCCGCGAGCGTCGCGGAACTGGCCGTGCTGCGCGAGCTCGCCGACCGTACCTGAGGCGCACCATCCGGGGCGGCAGCGATGCAGATCCCACGTCTCCGCTGGTGGATCGCCGGACTCTTGTTTCTTTCGACGGTGATCAACTACGTCGACCGGCAGACGCTCTCGGTGCTTGCGCCCGTCCTCAAGGGCGAGCTCGGGATCACCGACTCGCAATACGCCAACATCCTCACGGCGTTCCTCGCGGCCTACACGGTGATGTACGTCGGCTCGGGGTTCCTCGTGGACCGCTTCGGCACCCGCCGGTCTCTCGCCGGATTCATGGTGTGGTGGTCGGCGGCGAACATGCTCCATGCCTTCGCCCGCGGGCCCTGGTCGCTCGGCGGCCTGCGGTTCCTCCTCGGCCTTGGGGAGTCGGGCAACTTCATGGCCGCGTTCAAGGCGGTGAGCGAGTGGTATCCGGCGAAGGAGCGGGCCTTCGTCCACGGCGTGGTGCAGAGCGGGGCGGCGATCGGTGCGATCGTGGCGCCGCCCGTGATCACCGCCCTCAATGCCGCCTACGGCTGGCAGCCCGCGTTCATCGTGACCGGCGCCCTCGGCTTCGTGTGGCTCGTGCTCTGGCTCCTGCTCTACCACGCGCCCGACCGCCATCCCTTCGTGACGCCGGAAGAGCGGGCGCTCGTGCTCGAAGGCGCGCCTGCCGGCGGTACGGTGCCTCGTGAAAAAATGCCGTGGCGGAGCCTGCTTGGGCATCCGCAGACCTGGGGCCTGCTCGTCGCGCGGTTCCTCTCCGATCCGGTGTGGTGGTTCTACCTGTTTTGGCTGCCCAAGTATCTGGTCGAGCAGCG
>RFPF01000363.1 GCA_009926295.1 Planctomycetia bacterium | reverse complement strand
CGTCCTGCCCGGCCTGCAGATGCGGTCGGAGGAGCTTGCGCGGCTCGAGGCGGCGCTGTTCATGTCGCGGCAGCCGCTGTCTCCGCGGCGGCTCGCCAAGCTCGCTCGGCTCGACGACGGCACCAAGACCCGCGTGCTGCTCAAGGAATTGCGTCGTCTCCAGGACGACGCGGGAGCCGCCTTCCGGGTCGAACAACTCGCCGGCGGCTTCCAGCTCCTCACCCGCTCGGCGCTCGGGCCGTGGGTGCGCAGGATCCTCCCGACACCGCCGGAAAACCGTCTGTCGGCGGCCGCATTGGAAACGCTCGCGATCGTGGCATATCGGCAGCCGGTCACGCGCGCGGAGATCGAGGCGATCCGGGGCGTCGGCTGCGAAGAGATGCTGCGACAGCTTTTGGAACGCGATTTCCTGGCCATCGGCGGCCGCACGGACGACCTCGGGAGGCCGCACGTGTACCAGACCACGAACCGGTTTTTGCAGGCCTTTGGCCTCGCCCGGCTGGAGGACCTTCCACGGCTGGACGCGGCGGAGCCGCCGGCATCCGATCGTTCGCCGTAAAAATTGGCGTGGCGCGACACTTGCACTTCCGGCACCGGGGCGACACACTTTTCCGGCCGGTTCCGCCTTCCGTCCCCACCGAGGAGTTTTTTCCGTGACGATCGTTGCTCATGCGCGAGGACATCAGGACGTGTCGACCGCCGACGTGTTCTCCTGGAGCGAGCTTCCCGAGTTGATGACCGCCGAGGAACTCTTCGAAGCCGTGGTGGCGAAAGGTTCCGCCGGCCGGCCACTCATCGCCCGCAGTGAAGAGGACGACGAGGATGAAGACGAGGAGGACGATGACTTCGAGGACGATGAAGACGAAGAACTCGATGAGGACGAGGACGAGGACGAACTCGAAGGCGATGACGAGGAGTGGGAGGAGGTCGAGGACGAGGACGAGGACGAGGACGAAGAGGACGACGACGAGGACGAGGACGAAGAGGACGAGGAGTGGGAGGACGACGACGAGGAGTGGGAGGACGACGACGAGGATGAAGACGAGGAGGACGATGACGACGACTGACGTCGTCGTCTCGCTGTCGTGCGTCTCGCGGCTCTCAGGGATCCGTGACCGCGGCCTCTCGATCTGAGACGGCTTCGAACCGCAGCCGCCTCCCCCTGCGATCTACCTCGACGAGCACGCTGCTGCCCGCATCCTGCAGCCGTGCCACCATCTCCTTCTGATCCGCGATCGGGAGCCCGTCGATGGCCACGATCCTGTCGCCGAGCAGCACGCCGGCTCGCGCCATCGGCGCTCCGGCGGTCACGCGGACCACGATCGGCGCCCCGGGCTCTCCGGGATCCCCGCGCGTGCCGATGCCCCAACGTGGTCGGGGACCCGCCGTCGCCACGTCTCCCGCGGGCATCTCGAGCGCGCGCCGCGTGGCGGCCGACTCGCCACGGCACCGGCTGCGAAACGGACGCGGTGGCCGCGGATCGTCGGCGACGCCGCCGACGAAATCGAGCGTCATCCGAATCACAGGCTCCATCCCCGCGAAGTTCACGAGGTGCGTGTCGTCGCTCGGCCGGTGGTATTGGTCGTGCAGTCCGGTGTGGAACATCACCGTGGGGATGTTCGCGGCGATGAACGGATAGTGGTCGGAATCATCCGTGATCTCCCAGTCGAACACGAGTTCCAGGTTCGTGGCCGCGTTGGCCTCGAGGCAGGCCATCCGCAGGCCCTCTGCGGTCCGCGTTCCGAACACCTCGAGCCGATCGCCGCGCAACCGGCCGATCATGTCGACGTTCACGGAAAAAACGATCCTCGACGACGCCAGCGGGGAGGGACGCACCCGCAGGAAATGGTAGGAGCCGAGCAACCCCTTCTCCTCGCCGTCCCAGAAGGCGATCAGGATCGGCCGCCGCGGCCGAACGGGGAGGTGGCCGAGGGCCTCGGCCAGTTCGATGAGCCCGGCGACGCCCGAGGCGTTGTCGTCGGCGCCGTTGTGGATGTATCCGGTCGGCCCGTTGCTGTTGCTGGAGTTGCCGTAGCCGACGTGATCGTAGTGGGCGCCGACCACGACCAGTTCAGCGGCGACCGCCGGATCGCTGCCCGGCAGGATCGCGAGTATGTTCCGCAGGCCTCCG
>RFPF01000362.1 GCA_009926295.1 Planctomycetia bacterium | reverse complement strand
CTCTCCGCAGACACCACCACAGCCACCACCGCCAAGAAGAAACCGTTGTAAGGAAGCCCGCGCGACGCGATTGCCCGGTCCTTCCGGCAGGTGGTCACTGGCGATCGCGCCGCCGACAGGTGATAGTAGGGGCGTCGGTCGGGCTGGCGGGATACGAATCATTCACGTTGTGGGAGCAGGATCATGCAGTTTCCCCGGAAGCGATGGGTGGCGTCGGGAACGATCGCGGTGGCATTGCTCCCGGCGATGCTGCCGGACGCCCGCGGCGACGTGGCGGCGGGCAAGGCGCCCGCAGCCCGCCGCCCGAACGTCCTCATGATCGTGGTGGACGACCTTCGCGACGACATCGGCTGCTTCGGGAATTCCGTCGCGAAGACGCCGAACATCGATCGTCTCGCCGCCCGCGGCGTGATCTTCGACCGGGCGTACTGCCAGCAGGCCGTGTGCAGCCCGTCGCGGTCGTCCCTGCTCACCGGCCAGCGGCCCGACGTGACGCGCGTCTGGGACCTGAAGACGCACTTCCGCTCCGCGATCCCCGACTGCGTGACGCTGCCGCAGTGCTTCAAGGAGGCGGGCTACCACACGGCCGCGCTCAACAAGATCTACCACCGCGGCTTCGAGGACGGCCGCTCGTGGAGCGAGCCGCACTGGTATCCGATCGGGAAGACGGTCGACACCGACCCCGCCGACTGGACGAAGCAGGTCGTCAAGAAATTCGGTGCGGGCGTCAAGGAATATGCCGACGGCATCGTCGAGAACGGCAACGGCAAGGGGCCCGCGTTCGAGGTGAGCACCAAGTCCGACGACGAGCTTCCCGACGGCTTCACCGCGGCCGAGGCCGTGCGGCGGCTGGCCGCCTACAAGCGGGAAGGCACGCCGTTCTTCCTCGCGGTCGGGTTTCTCAAGCCCCACCTCCCATTCGTGGCGCCGAAAAAATACTGGGATCTCCACGACCCGGACGCCATTCCCGTGCCGAAGATCGACCACCTTCCGGAAGGCGCGCCCGCATTCGCGGGCCACGACAACGGCGAGTTGCACCAATACGACGGCATCCCCGGCGGCAACCCCATCCCCGCGGACGTCGCGCGGCGGCTTCGCCACGGCTACTACGCCTGCGTGAGCTACACCGACGCCCAGATCGGCCGCCTCCTCGATGCGCTCGACCGCGAGGGCCTCACCGACGAGACGGTGATCGTGCTCTGGGGTGACCACGGCTGGCAGCTCGGCGACCACGGGCTCTGGCAGAAGCACACGAACTTCGAGCGTGCGACACGGACGCCGCTCGTCGTCGCCGCCCCCGGGATCGGCTCCGCGGGCCGCACCTGCTCCGCGCCGGTCGAGTTCGTCGACGTCTATCCGACGCTCGCCGACGCCTGCGGCCTGCAGATTCCCAAAGGTCTCGCGGGCACGAGCCTCGTGCCGCTGTTGCGCAACCCGGCGGCCAGCGTGAAACCGGTGGCGGTGAGCCAGTATCCGCGGAAGGCGGGAGACGGCGCCGACACCGCCGTGATGGGCTACAGCGTCCGCGACGCGCGCTTCCGCCTCACGGTATGGCGAGAGGACGGCGGGTCGCGCGTGGTGGCCACCGAACTCTACGACGAGCGCGACGATCCCGACGAGACACGGAACCTGGCGGCGGCACCGGAGTTCGCGGCCGTGGTCACCCGGCTCTCGGCGCATCTGCCGCCACCGGGGCCGCGGTTCGCCAAGGCTTCCGGCAAGTCCGCCGGAAAGGCCGCGAAGAAAGCGGGCGCGGTGGAATGAGACGCGCCCGCGAGATTCTCGCAGCGGCCGCGGTTCTCCTGGCCCTGGCCGCGACGGCGCCCGGCACCGAGCCGCGCCGGCTCACCGACGGCTGGGAGCACTACCTGGGCTCGCTCGGCAGCGTCTGGGAGGTGTGGCGCGGCGAGAAGGCGAGCGACAACGTCGCGTGGACGCCCGTCACGCTCCCGCACTGCTTCAACGCCCGCGATGCCGTCGATCCCGACGTGCGCTACTACCAGGGCCCGGGCTGGTATCGCACCCGGCTGGACGTCGGAAAGCCCGTTCCGTCTGGTCGCCTCCTCCTCCACTTCGACGGTGCGGGGCAGTCGTCGCGCATGTTCATCGGGCTCGACGAGGTGGCGGCGCACGTGGGCGGCTACGACGAGTGG
>RFPF01000361.1 GCA_009926295.1 Planctomycetia bacterium | reverse complement strand
CCGCAGCCCCCCGCTTCACCCGCACCACCACGGGCAGGCCGAACCCGGGGCGGCAGTGGTGGCGGGTGATGCGCGAATCGCCCCGCGGCGGCGTGGCGACGACCGCGTCGACGAGCGTGGCGTCGATCGGCAGCGCCCGCGTCTCGATCGGCACCACGATCGGCTTCCAGGAAGGCCCGATCACGAGACCGCGATCGCTGAGGCGGCCCTGCCGACAGGCTGCGGCGAGGAGACCCTCGAGGCCCGCGGCGTAGAGGTCGGAGGCCTCGCAGAGGATCTCGGACGAACCAGGGCAGGTCCAGACGGCGTTCCAGGCCGCCTCGGTGGCCGCGTAGAAACCGTCCACCGCATGCGGGTCGCACGTTTGGTCGAGCTTCGCCGCCGCGGCGACCCATTCGCGGGCCTGTTTCAGATGGCCACGGGCGGCCACATCGGGCGCGGGCTTCTGCGGAGCGAATGGCCCGCCCGGCGCAGCCAGCGTCGCGCCGGCCAGCCACGCGCCGGCCAGCCACGCGACGACCGCCGCCCCGAGGACTCCGCGCAGACAGAATGAAACGGCTCCCAAGCGTGCCCTCCCGCCTCACGTATCGGAAGGGCGGGCCGAGGCACCGCGGCGGACAAGACTTGCGGCACAGGAAATTCCACGCTTGCCGAGATTGCCGCGAGCCTGCGGAGGCAAGGCAAGATGTACGGCCCGGGCGGGGCGTGCGCCGGCCGTGCGGTCTTCCCGCCGGCGGCCTAGGCCCGTGCCGCGTGTTCTTCCGCGACAAGTTCCAGGTCGGACGCGAGATACTTCACCGTCGCCGTCGGGGCGAGGTTGAAGTAGACGCGGCCGTCGGTCTGCCAGCGGGTGCCGTCGTAGAGGAATTCGGCCGTCGCCGCCCGCACGTTCGACACAGCCTCCACCTCCTCCATCCCGCCCCCCTCGACCGCCTCGAAGCTGACCTCGATCGCCACGAGGGCCTTGAGCCCTCGCGACTTCCTGTCGCGGGCGTAGACGACGTCGTCGTCGAAGGTCACGTCGGTCCAACGCAGGCCGCGGGGCTTCCCGCTCATGCTCGCCCGCTCGATGAATTTCGCCTCCAGCTGCTCGCGCTGCCGGTGGAAGTCGCGCTGGGAGCGGGCGAGCCGCTCGGCCAGACGGGCCGCCCGGATGGGCCGCAGCGCGAGCGAAGTCGCCATGCCCGCCACGACGGCGACGGCGAACGTGGCGATCAGGTACAACGCGTTACCCATGGCGGGCGTCTCCGGGGCGATGGCGAACCCCTGAAGTGTACGGCCGCATGGGAAACCGTCAAAAATCGTGCGCGTCATGGCAGCAAAACGTGCCGGGAAACGCCCGGCCCCGACCCGACGACCCGCCGCGAAATCGGCGCGGCATCCCGTCGTGGGCGCCCACCAATCGATCGCGGGCGGCTTCGTCGAGGCCGTCGCCCGGGCCGTGGAGACGGGCTGTGACTGCCTCCAGGTGTTCACGCGAAACATCAACCGCTGGGACGTGTCACCCCTCGATCCGGCCGAGGCGGCCGCCTTCCGGGAGGCGGTGCGGGCGGCCGGCCTGCGGATGGTGATCGCCCACGACTCGTACCTCATCAATCCCGCGTCGGCCGACAGGGACCTCCGCGACAGGTCGATCGCCGGGCTCGTCACCGAACTCGAGCGGGCCGACGCCCTCGGCATCCCGTGGGTCGTGGCCCATCCCGGCGCCGCCGGCGACCAGCCGCCGGACGTGGCCGCGGCCCGCGCGGCCGACGGGATCGCCGCGGCCCTGGCAGCGACGCGGCGGCTCGCGGCGGGAATCCTCATCGAGACGACGGCCGGGCAGGGGTCCTGCCTCGGGGCCGGCTTCGCCGAAATCGGCGGCATGCTCGCGAGGATCGACGCCCGTCCCGGGCTCCGCAGCCGGGTCGGCGTGTGCCTCGACACGTGCCACGTGTTCGCCGCGGGCTACGCGCTCGCGCCACAGTCGGCACTCGACGCGACGCTGGGGGAGTTCGACGCCGAGATCGGTCTCGACCGCCTCGTCGCGATCCACGCCAACGACTCCAAGAAAGACCGCGGCTCCCGGGTCGACCGGCACGAGGCGATCGGCAAGGGCAGGATCGGCCGCGAGGCCTTCCGGCTGCTCGTGAACGAGCCGCGGCTCCGCGGCATCCCC
>RFPF01000037.1 GCA_009926295.1 Planctomycetia bacterium | reverse complement strand
CGCCGACGGACCCGCCGCGAAGCCTGCCGCCTCCAAGAAGCCGGTGCTCGTGCCGGGCACTGGCTCATTGGCGAAGGGTGCGACCGACGACTTCGAGGATGAGAAGTGGGCCTGGAACTACAACCACCCGAAGAGCTCGGAGGAGCAGGACAAGCGGATGCGCGGCCCGCTCGGCAAGAGCGTGAACCGGCTCTGGTTCGAGGGTCCCAAGCGCGGCACGCCCGACGTGGTGAAGCGGATCGCCCTGCCGAGCCCCGGGCTCGAGGGGAGCGCCCATGGCCTGCTCATCTCGACCCAGCACGCCGGCATCCCGGGCCGGGTGACCTACACGATGCAGCAGGATGACCTGATCTTCGCCGCCAGCCGCTCCATCGGCGGCGGCGTGTCGGTGGCCGACAGCCCGAGCATCGTGACCAGGGTCTACCTGCCGCCGTTCGAACAGTGGGAGAAGCGGAGCGGCCCGTCGTTCGGCTTCCGGGCGGGCTGCTACACCCACGCGATCATCACCGGCGACGACCACCCGCGGGAGGGCTGGTGGGGCCTCGAGGAATACTGGCCCGGCATGTTCATCTGCTACGAGAAGGCGAACGCGAAGAAGAACCTGCCGCAGCAGGCCTACATCCGCGTGCGGAGCGGCAAGAACGGCGGCGAGATTCGCGGGCCCTCGATCGGCGAGGACCAGCTCGGCTGGTGGACACTCGGCCTCTCGTTCACGCCAGACGGCATGATCCACTACTTCGCGAGCCCGGGCGTGGACGACCTGACGATGGACGACCACATCACATCGCAGTTCCCCTACGGCTACCGCACCGAGACCGTGAAGACCTTCTTCTACAACGTGTGCGTGATGGACGACGGCAAGACGTGGAGCACGCCGTGGGTGGTGGACGACCCGAAGCTCTACTTCGTGAAGCGGCCGCAGATGGCGACCGTGAAATCCGGCCCGCGGAAGTAGGACTGGCTGAAGCCTGCCCTACGGTCGGAGGCGCCACCAGCCGGCGAGGACGCTGCCGATCACGGAGTGCACCACGCTCGAGATGGCGCAGGGCACCGCCGTGAGCGGCTCGGCGGGGAAGTGCTTCTGGGCGAGCACGACTCCGAGGCCGGAATTCTGCATGCCCACCTCGATCGAGATCGTGCGCGAGACCGTGCGGTCGTAGCCGAGGAGACGGGCGAAGAGGTAGCCCACGCCGAAGCCGAGTCCGTGGAGGAGCGCGACGGCCGCGAGCAGCCGCGGGCCGCTCGTGAGGACGGCCGCCGCGTTCTGGCCGATGATGCTCGCACAGACCAGGGCGATCGTGACCACGCTCACGAGGGGCGCCACCGGCAGCACCGCCCGCACGACGCCGGGCAAAAAGCGGTTGATGACAACGCCCGCCGCGACCGGCAGCACCACCACCGCGAGCGTGGAGCGAAACAGCCCCCAGGCATCGACCTCGACGAGCCGGCCCGCGAGCAGCTTCGTGAGCAGGGGCGTGAGCACCACGGCGCCGAGCGTCGTGCAGGTGGTCATCAGCACCGAGAGCGCGACGTCGGCCCTCGCGATGTAGGTCACCACGTTCGACGCCGTGCCGCCCGGGCAGCAGGCCACGAGGATCAGCCCCACTGCGAAGGGCGTCTCGAGGCCGAGGAGCGTGGCCACGAGCCACCCGGCGGCGGGCATGATGAGGAACTGCGCGGCGAAGCCCGCGGCCACCGTGGTGGGGCGGGTCGCCACGCGGGTGAAGTCGTCGAGGGAGAGGGTGATGCCCATCCCGAGCATGATCACGGCCAGCCCGTAGACGATCGCTTCGCCGCGAAACCACGTGAAGAGCCGCGGCTCGAAGAGCGCCATTCCACAGGCTGCGAGCACCCACAGCGGAAAGGCGTTGGCGGCGAGGTCGAGGAGCCGGCGCATCGCGGTGCTGCTAGTCGGCGGCACCGAGCCGCGCCGTCCGCACGAAGTCGCAGGCCGGCGGCATCACGTCGGCGAGGAGGTCGTCGTCGCAGCGGATCGAGACCTCGTCCGGCCCGAGCTGCGCGATGCGGAGGCTGCCGGTGAGGGATGCGTCGGGGCCGCCTCCCTGGTAGCGCACGCGCCAGGCATCCCCCTCGCGGGCCCAGGTGGCCTCGGCGAAGCGGCCGTCGGAGGTGAAGAGCCAGGACCGCACGCAGCCGCGTTCGGCATCCCAGCCGATGATCTCCGTGAGTTCGCGCCGCGTGCCGGCGGGCGACGTTCCCGGCGGCAGCAGGCCGGGCACCGATTCGGTGGCGGCCGGCCTGGCCGACGGAGCGTCGATCGTCACGACGTGGGTGCGCACGAGAAACGCCCGGCCCGGGCTCCAGAAGCACTGCGTGCCCGCGGTCACGCCGTCGCCGACATCCTCCCACGAACCGACGAGCCACGACAGCGGCTCCAGTGGCGGGCGGGCCGCCGTGGAGGTCGCCGGCGCGGCGAGCGAGGCCTCCCGCACGCTCTCCAGCAGCCAGCGGCCATCCTGCTTCACGACGACCGCGGAGAACCGGCTGTCCGCCGCGGAGGCGTGCGGGCTGCCATCGGTGAACGAGATCCGCGAGACGCCGTCGACAAGGACCACGTCGGCGCTGACGGGTCGGATCGATTCGACGTCGATGTCGAACGTGGCGCCGTCGTCCTCCGCGAACAGTGCCGTGAACACCTCGCCGACGGCTTCGCGGCCGCGGGTCGTCTCGCCCGAATCGAGATCGACGTTCTCCGCCGTCTCGCTCCAGTGCGCGGCGAGCGCCGCTGCATCGTGGCGGTTGAAGGCCGTGAGGTAGTCGCGGAACATCGCCGCGACCTCCGCCACCGCGGGCCGATCGGCGGGGAACTCGAGCGCAGCGGGGGCTGCGGCCGTCGCCACGCCCGTCGCGATGGCCGGCGTCATCGTGACCGGTTCGAGCGAGGGCACGCGGGCGATCACCTCCGGCAGCCGGAAGGGCCGCGGCTTCGTGATCACCTCTGGCAGCGGCCGCACGTTGGACAGCGAGGGATCGGCCGACGCCGTCACCCGCGCCGGCACTTCGGCCCGCCCTTCTTCGATCCGCTGGGCGCCGCAGCCGGCGAGCGGCACGAGGATCCCGATCGAGCCGAGGGCCAGCAACGGATGCACGCGACGAACTTGTGGCGACACGATCAAACCCTCCGTGGTTGCGAGAGCGAAAATGTACCCGATCCCGGCGGAGCCGCCTGCCTCAGTTCGCGGCGGCGGTCACGCCCGGGAAATCATCCGTGCGAAACGGCGTCAGCGGCAGGCCCGCCGCGGAATACATGTTGCACACCGGGTTGTCGGCCCAGGCGTAGCGGACGGCGACCGGTTCGGCGACCGCGTCGCTCCAGACCTCGATCCGGCCGTCGGGCAGGATTTTTCCTTTCGCAGCCACGAACGTCTTGTCGGCGCCAGCGATCGTGAAACCGACCGGTTCGGCCACGTCGAACGGCCGCCAGCCGGCCGCCTTCGCCTCCACGTCGTCGAAGGAGAGGACGATCTTCGATCCCTGCCTCTCCATCCCCTTGTAGCGCGGGCTGCGGGCCGGAATGCCGGGCACCTTGTAGGTCTCGGCGAGGGCCCAGCGGGCGAGCCGCTTGGCGACGTCCTGCTTGTTCTTCGGGTGGATGTCCTTCCCCTCCCCGATGTCGATGATCACGGCTTCGCCCGTGTTCGGCAGTTTCTGCATCGTCATCGTCTGCGCCTCGCGCAGTTCGGCCCAGGCGCTGTCCGCAGGCTCCGGCTTCTCGGCCATGTAGTCGGCGAGCTGGACCCAGTAGAAAGGAAAATCACCGAGGCCCCACTCGTCCCGCCACGACTGGATCATGAAGGGGAACAGCGTGCGGTATTGGTAGGCCCGGCCGGAGTTGCTCTCACCCTGGTACCAGATCGCGCCCCGGATGCCGTAGCCGATCGAGGGCGTGAGGACGCCCGAATGGATGTTGCCGGGGCGGGCGTTGCCCTTCATCCGCGAGTCGGGATGCTGCGGCTTTCCGCCGGGCTCCGGCTTCCCCCCCGCCTTCGCCTTCTCGGCGGCCGTCTTCCACTCGGCCATCTTCTTCTCGAACTCGACCTTCGCATTCTCGAAATTGGCCTCCTCCTTCTGCCAGCGCTCGTGGATCACCTTGAGCTCCGGATGCGCGGCGAGCTTGTCGCGCTTCACCCACGCCTCGGCGGCGCTGCCGCCCCACGCGTTGTCGATGAGGCCCACCGGCACGCCGAGCGTCTGGTGGAGCTGGCGACCGAAGAAGTAGCCGACGGCGGAGAACTCGCCCACCGTCTCGGGCGAGCAGACCGCCCACTTGCCGTTGAAGTTCCACTGCGGCTCCTGGACGCCCACCTGTGGCACGGAGACGAGGCGGACGAGGGGGAACTTCGCCGCCGCCTTCTCGAGATCGGGGTCGTTCGACTGGTTCACGCTCCACTGCATGTTCGACTGCCCGGCGCACACCCACACCTCGCCGATGAGCACGTCGTTGAAGGTGACGGTGTTCTTCCCCTTGACCGTGAGCGTGTGCGGACCGCCGTATTCCATCACGGGGTCGAGGAACACCTGCCACGTGCCGTCGGCGGCGGTCGTCGCCGTCTTCGACTGCCCGCCGAGCGTGACGGTGACCGCCTCGCCGGGATCGGCCTTGCCCCAGACCCTGTTCTTGATGCCCTGCTGGAGCACCATGTGATCGCCGAACATGTTGTTGAGCGACACGTCGGCGGCGGCGCCGCCTGCGAGGAGGACGACCATGGCCAGGGCGGCGGCGGCATCGAGCGGGCGGCGGAGCGGCATCTCAAAAAACTCCAGGAGGGGTGGGGCCGGGGCGAGAGGTGAACCCGGCCCCGCAGTAGGGTACATTTCCCACCGCCGGCCGCAACGCAGCGGTCATCCCGGCAAGGAGGGCCCAATGCAGACTGAAGACCGGTCCACCCCCGAAGCCGCCCGAGTCGCCGCCGCGGCCGAGCCCGGCGGGCCGCCGCGGCGGGAGGAAGGCACGTTCCCGGAAGCGTGGTGGCCGTTCGCCGCCATGGCCGGCGCCGCGGTCCTCGCGGTTCTTCTCACTCGTTCGGCCACCCCGCCGCAACCGCCCGCGGCCCCGGCCGGAGCCGCGGCGACCCACGCGGCCCCCGGCGACCCGCTGCCCAGCTGGAACGACGGCGCCACGAAGCGACGGATCCTGACGTTTGTCGCCGACGTCACTCGGACCGGTGCGGCCACCTTCGTGCCGCCTGAGGAGCGGGTCGCAGTGTTCGACCACGACGGCACCCTCGTGTGCGAGAAGCCGATCGTGCACGGCGCGTTCCTCGTCGAGCGGGTGCGACGCTTCCTGGCGGAGCGGCCCGAACTCGCCCACGAGGAGCCCTGGGCGACGCTCGCCGGGGGCGACCTCGAATTCGTGCGCCGGCTCGGCAAGCGGTTCTTTGCCGACATCACCTTCGCCGCGCTCGCCGGCTCGACGGAGGAGAGCCTCGAGGCGGAGGTGCGCGAGTTTCTCGCCACGGCACGACATCCTGTGTTCGATGTGCCGTTCGCCGACGTCACGTTTGAGCCGATGAAGGAACTCATCGGCCTGCTGCGGGCCAACGGCTTCGCGGTCTGGATCTGTTCCGGCAGCGGCATCCACTTCATCCGGCCGGCGGCGGCAGCCTGGTATGGAATCGGCCCCGAGCACGTGATCGCGTCGCGGTCGACCACCGTGATGCGCGAGGTCGCCTCGACGACGTCACTCTCCCCCACCGAGTCGCCGAACCGGCGGCTGGCGCTCGTGGTCCAGCCCGAGCTCGAGGTGCTCAACGACGAGTCGCGCAAACCGGTGAGCATCGGCGAGCAGATCGGCCGGCGGCCGATCTTCGCCGCGGGCAACGTGGGCACCGGTGGCGACGTGGAGATGCTCCGCTGGTCGCAGTCGAGCGCCCGGCCGAACCTGCAGCTGCTCGTGCTTCACGACGACGCCGACCGGGAGATGGCCTACGGGGAGCCGACCGACGAGTCGCTCGACGCGGCGACGAAATACGGCTGGCAGGTGGTGAAGATCGCGACGGACTGGAGGCGGGTGTTCGCGAAGCCGCTGGTGAAGGCGGCCGCGTCACCGCCGCCGGTCGATCCCGCCGGCGAGACCCTGTCCCAGCCCCCGGACGCTCCCCGGCCGGGCCGCAGCTGGGAGGACGAGATCGCGGCCTACGAGACGGCGACCCGCGAGACGCCGCCGGCGCCGGGCGGCGTCTGCATGCTCGGCTCCTCCAACATCCGCCTCTGGAAGACGCTCGCCGCCGATTTCCCCGGCATGAATGTCCACAACCGCGGCGTGGGCGGCTGCCGCCTCGACGAACTCGCGGGGTTCGCGCCGCGGCTCGTCGCGGGCACGGACCCCCGGGTGATCGTCGTGTCGGCGGGAACCAACGACATCAACGCGGGTGCGACGCCCGCGGACGTGCGCGACGCGTTCGTGCGGCTCGTCGAAAACCTGCGCCGCGACTCGCCCGACGTGATCATCGCCTTCCTCGCCATCTCCCCGAGCATCAGCCGCTGGAACCAGCTGGAACGGCAGCGTGACTCGAACGACGCGGTGCGGGCGTTCATCGAATCGTCCGGCGACGACCGGCTCCGCTACCTCGACGCGAACGCGGCGTTCCTCGGCCCCGACGGCACCCCCGACCCGGTCTCGTTCATCGACGACAAACAGCACCCCAGCACGATCGGCTACGCCCGCCGGGCGGAAATTCTCCGGCCGCTGCTCGAACGGCTGCTCGCGGAGTGAGCTCGGGCACGGTTTCGGCCCGCCCTACGCCCGACGCCAGACGTAGTCCTCGACCTGGTGCAACGCCACTTCGCAGCGGCTGAAGCGGTGGGCGTTGATGTCGCCGATCGAGACGAGGCCGACGACCGCGTCTTCCGCGTCGACGATCGGCACGTGGCGGATGCGGCGCCTCCGCATCAGTTCGGCGACGTCGTCGACCGGGGCCTCGGGTGGACAGCAGATGACGTCGGTCGTCATGACCTCGGAGAGCGGCGTCCGCTCCGGCTGACGGAGCCTGCCGACCACCCGGCGCAGCACGTCGCGCTCGGTGAAAATGCCGAGGAGGCGGGGCCCGTCCATGACGAGCACCGATCCCACCTGTTCCTCGTTCATCCGCCGGGTGGCTTCGAGCACCGTCGCCAGGGGAACGGAGGTCACCAGCCGTCTCGGCCGGCCCCGGAGCATGTCCATGACGGTTTCCACGGTCGGCGCCTCCTCACGCCCCAATGGTAGAACGGTGGTTTGTCGGACGATGCGCCCGTGGAGAAACCACATGCACGAGAGTGCGGACACTTGGACGAAACTGTGGACCGGGGCCTGGTTGGCGGCGTTGCCCGAGCGGCTGCGGGAACCCGCCGCCTGGGCGATCCTGTTCGGCGTCGCGGCGGTGGTGACGCTCGCGTGCTACGCGCCGTGGGCGGACGCGCGCGGGGAGGCCTACCTCCACGCCTCGTTCACCCGGACGCTGGCGGCGCTCGCCGCGACCCGCGGGCTCGACAGCGCGATCTCGCTCGCCCAGAGTTCGGAAGTGAGCTTCAGTTTCGGGCCCGGTGGCAGCATCGGCATCGGACAGGCACTGGATCCGATCAACGATCTGGTCGAGCAGTACGGATCGCTGCTGCTCACGAGCACCACGGCTCTGGGCGTGCAGCGGTTGGGCCTCGAAATCAGCCGGGCGTTGGGCTGGTGGCTCCTGCTGCCGGCGGCGGCTGCGCTGGCGGCCGCGGCGGCGGTCGACGGCCCACGGCGGCGGTCGGTGCTCGGATGGGGGCGGAGGCTGTTCGGGATAGCCCTGTTCGCCCGGCTGGCGATCCCGACGGCGGCGTGCCTCGACGAGGCCGTGGCGGCCCGGTTCCTCGAGGCGAACTACCAGAAGGCCGCGGCCGCCGTGGCGAGCACGACGGAGAAGCTCGAGACGGTGGAGGCCGAGGAGACGCAGAAGCCGTGGTACGAGCGGTTCAATCCCGTCGACTTCGTCGGCGAGCGGGCACAGCGTCTCTACGAGGCGGTCGGGGGCGTGGGAGAGTCGATCGTGAACCTCGCGATCTACTTCACGATATCCACGATCGTCCTGCCTCTGGGCACCCTCTGGCTGCTGGCCAGGGTGGGCGGAGCGATCCTCCGCGGGCCGCAAATTTCCGGCTAAACACGCCGCTCACACGGGGGTTCTCCCGCCGCAAACCGCCGCGGCAGGGGTATTTCCAGAAATCGCCGTCCGACCGCTTGAAAGCCCGCCAACTCGACGTAATCTATCCAACTTATCAGGCGGCCGAATCGTTCGGTCGTTGCAAGAGAAGGGTCTCTTCGACCGACCGACGTTCGGGCGCGTGCGAAAAACCTGCTCGATCTCTCCCTGTTCCTTTTCCTTTTGGAGGTTTGCGTGATTCGCAAAGTTCTGTCCTGTCTGCTGCCGGCTGTCGCCGTCGTCGCCCTGTGCACGAGCACGTGGGCTGCCGACTGCGGTGCCTGCGGTGGCGGCTGTGCCGGTGGCTGTCAAGGCGCCGTCAGCAGCTGTGGTGGTTGTGGCGATGCCGGCGCGGCGTGCGGCGGCACCAAGACGGTGTACCAGAAGCAGTACGTGACCGAGATGAAGACGGTCACCTGCACCGAGTACACCACGGAAACCCGCGAGCGGACCTACACGGTCAACAAGCGTGTTCCGCGGACCGAGACGAAGACCCGCACGGTCACCGTGATGGTTCCCGAGACGAAGACGAAGACCGTGAATTACACGGTCAACAAGAACGTGACGGAGACCAAGACGGCCGAGTACACCGTCCAGGTACCGTACACCGAGGAGGTCGAGCAGACCTACACGGTCATGACGCAGGTGCCGGAGGAGAAGACCTCCACCTACACCGTCATGGTTCCCTACACCGAGCAGGTCGAGCAGACCTACACGGTGTGCGTGCCCGTGAAGGAAGAGAAGACCGAGACCTACACGGTCAAGGTTCCCTACACCGAGGAGGTCGAGCAGACCTACACGGTGAGCGTGCCTGTTAAGGAAGAGAAGACCGCCACCTACACGGTGATGGTGCCCTACACCGAAGAGAAGGTTTCGACCTACACGGTGAAGGTGCCCTACACCGAGCAGGTCGAGCAGAAGTACACGGTGAACGTGCCCTACACCGAGCAGGTGACCCACACCCACAAGGTGCAGAAGCGCGTGCCGGTGCAGACGACGAAGCAGGTGCAGGTCCGCGGCGGCCACTGGGAGAGCCAGATGGTCGAGGTCGCGGGCGGCACCGACGCCTGCGGCTGCCCGTGCCCCCCGAAGATGTGCTGCAAGCGCGTCTGGGTGCCCACGTGCGAGACGAAGGAAGTGGCCTGCACGACGTATGAGTGCGTCACCGAGGAGGTTCCCCACACCGTGAACGTCACCAAGTGCCGTTCAGAGGAGCGGACCCGCATGGTGAGCGTGACGAAGTGCCGCGACGAGGAGCGCACCCGCACCTACACGGTGCAGAAGTGCCGCCCCGAGGAGCGGACCCGCACCTACACCGTGACGAAGTACGTCCCCGAGACGAAGACCCGCAAGGTCAGCGTCACCAAGTGCCGTGACGAGCAGAAGACTCGCACGTACCACGTGACGAAGATGGTCAACGAGACCAAGACCCGCACGGTCAGCGTCCAGAAGTGCCGGCCCGAAGAGCGGACCCGCACCTACACGGTGACGAAGTGCGTCCCGGAGACGAAGACCCGCAAGGTCAGCGTCCAGAAGTGCAAGACCGAGACTCGCACCCGCGAGTACCAGGTCACCAAGTGCGTGCCGGAGACGATGACGAAGGAAGTTTCCTACACCGTCATGGTCCCGTCGCAGAAGGAAGAGTCGTACACCGTCACGGTGTACGACTGCGTCCCCGAGACCAAGACCGCGAGCTACACGGTTCGCGTTCCTCACACGGTGACGAAGGAAGTGCCGGTGCAGAAGTGCGTCATGGTGGCCGTCGAAGTGCCCGTCGCGGGCGCGTGCGGTGGCTGCGGTGACGCCGGCTCGGCCGGTGCCTGCGGTGACGCCGGCGCCTGTGGCGACGCCGGTGCGGCCGCCTGCGGCGACTGCGGCGGTGCCAAGAAGGGCTGCCGCCGGAAGGGCTGCCGCCGCTGCGGCTGCTGAGGCCGGGCACGCTTCTTTGCAGTGAATCAGAGGGGGCCGGGCGGCCTTTCGCCCGGCCCCCTCGCTTTTTTCGGCACCCTGCTCACGCCGGGGCGGCACCCCGGCCGAAAGATTGACGCGCACCGAACCGCGGGGTACTCCAGAACGTAGAGAGTTCCCGACGCCCGATCCGGTCCCCGGACCATCCCATGCGCCGCCGTCGCCGACCGCCGTGCCGCTCCCCCCACACGCTCCTGCGGTGGGAGGCCCTGGGCAACTCCGTGACCGGGCTGGAGGCCCTGGAATCGAGACGGCTGTTGGCGGCGAACCTGTCGATCTCGCTCTCCGACAACCTCGTCGCTGGCGTCGAGCGGCAGTACTACTCGCCTGGATCGCAGGTCGTCTACACGCTCAAGGTCACCAACACCGGCGACACCTCCGCGACCGCCACCCGCCTCACCACCGCGCTTGCGCCGGCGATCACGCAGGCGACCTGGACGGCCGCCTACTCGGGCGTTGGCACCCAGGGCGACCTTTCGTACGACGACAACGGCACACCGCGGCCCGTCCCGAACGTGCGGGCGGGCATGGGCGACCTCGACATGAGCCTGACCGTCGCCGCCGGCGGCTCGGCCACGTTCACGATCATCGCCACCGTGGCCGGGACGGCGACCGGGAACCTCGTCTCCCGGGCCCAGGTCGACGCCGGCAGCGGGCCGCTCGCGACGACCGACACCGACCGTTGCGTGCCGCAATCCCTCGCTGTCGCGTCCGATGCGGGCTGGACGAGCACCTCCCTGGTGCGGCTCGTCGACCCCACGACCGGGGCGACCCGGGCCCAGGCATTCGCCTTCGAGCCAGGCCTGAAGACGGGCGTGCGGGCGGCCATGGGCGACCTCGACGGCGACGGCAAGCCGGAAGTGGTCTGTACGCCGGGCCGCGGGCGGCTCGGCGAGGTCATCGTGCTCCGGCAGGTCGTCGACGGGTCGGGCGGCTTGCGGCTCGAGAAGGATGCGTCGTTCGGAACTCTGGTGCCCTTCGCCGGCTCGCGATACGGCCTCGAGGTCGTGACCGGCGACTTCAACGGCGACGGTGCCGACGACGTGGCCGTCGCCCAGGCGGGCGGAGACGGCGCGATCCGCGTCTACCGGTCGAATCCACTCGGCCAACAGCGGCTGGTCGTCGACCGTTCGTTCTCCGTGCCGCAGGCAGTCGGACCAGCCGGCGTGACGCTCGCGGCGGGCGACTTCGGCACGTTCGTCGCCGGTGCGGCCGTCGCCAACGCCGGCCCCGACGGCAAGGCGGAACTCGTCGTCTCCGGCCGTGGCGGCGTGGCCCCGGTCGTGACGATCGTCGACCTGTCGCCGGCTACCCCGGTGGTGGTCGACACGATCCACCCGTTCACGAAAACCTTTCTCGGCGGCGTGTCGGTGACGGTGGCCCGCATCGGCCGCGACTCGATCCCGGATCTCATCGTCTCCCAAGGCGGCGGCGGCGTGTCGCTGGTGCAGGTGTACGATGGCCAGCAGGACGTCGCCTCCCGGCTCATCGCCTCGTTCGCGGCGTTCGCCGACCTCGGACATGCCCAGCCGGTCGTCACCGCGGCGATCGACACCGACGGGGACGGCCGGGCCGATCGCATCCAGGCGGTGCAGGCGGGCACGGGCACGGGCGCCCTCCGCACGTTCACGGTGAACACGGCCGAGAGCACCGGTGCGATCTCGGTCACCCAGAGCGGCTCCGCCGCCGGCGTGGCGGGGCGGTTGCGACTGGCCGCGGCAGCCCTCCGCAACACCCCGTCGCTCGTGACGACCGACTCGGGGCTGCAGTACATCGACCTCGATCCGGGCACCGGAGCGGTGCTCGGCAAGCAGAAGGTCACCGTCGACTACACCGGCACCTACACGCCGACGGCCGGGTCGCTGGTCGCGAAGGTGTTCGACAGTTCGAAGGCGGCGAAGGGCGGCAACACGCCGAGCGCGTTCCAGTTCACGATCGGCAACGGCTCGGTGATCAAGGGCTGGGACGAGGGCGTGGCCACGATGAGGGTGGGCGCCGTGCGGCAGCTCATCGTCCCCACTCGGCTGGCCTACAATTCCGGGAATCTCGCCGGCAAGACGCTGGCCTTCGAGGTGGTGGCGAAATCGGCGCCGTGAACGGCGACGATTCGCTCACCACCGCGCCTCGAGGCCGAGACTGGCCCCGGCCAGGAACACGCTGCCGGTCGTGTTGAGCCCGCGGCCGCCCGCCGCGTTCGAGGAAAAGTCGAACTGGTCCGGTGCGAGCGCGAGGCCGGTGAGCCAGAGGAGGTTGTAGCCAGCCCGCAGGCCCCACACGTCGTCGAAGCGGTACACCGCGGAGATGTTCATGTCGGCCAGCATGCCCATGGTGCCGAGGCGGCGGAATCGTGCCCCGCGGTAAGGGTCGCCGGGAGCGAGCTGGTCGAGCATCGCCTGCGACTGGAAGTCGACGTTGCCTGAAAGTCCCGCCTTCATCCAGCCCTCGAAGGCCCACCGCTCGAAGGCGATCCGGCCCCGCACGCCTCCCTGCACGGCGAACAGGTTCGAGGAGGCGTCGACGTGATACGTGCTTGGCGCCGGAGTGCCCGCCTGCGAGAAGGAGAGGGTCGCACGGTCGTTGAACCCGGCCCACCGGAAGCCGCCGAGCCAGTCGACGTGTCCGCCGTCGTATCCGGTGTAGCGGCGGGTGGGCCGACCGGCGGCGGGGTCGAAGCCGCCGTCGTATTGGTGCCACACGAGATTGATCTCCGCCGTGTCGAGGCTCGCCATTTCACCCGCCCGCGCGACCGTCGCACCGGAGAGGCCGCTCGGCGCGAACCCGAGGCCACCGGCGGCCTGCAACAGGCCTGCGGCGTCCCCCACGGACCGGGTGGAGTCCATGCCCCACACGCCGACATAGGCCGCTTCCCAGCCGAGGCCGTCGAGCCCGTGGTCGCCATACACGAGTCGCATGCCCGTGCCGACCGTGCTCACGAGGTCGCCCGTCGCGATCACCGCGGTGCCCGGCGCGGCAGCCGACACGACGAGCGGCCGGTCGGTCGCAGCCTGGTTCCTCTGCAGGAAAAGGCTGTCGACGACCGCATACCGCCGCGGGTCGGCACCGCCCGATTCGCGGCCCGAGAGCAGAACCGCAGCAGCGAGGCCGACAGCGACCACGAAACCGCGCGACGAACTCCGGCACGCTCTCACGGCGCGGCACCCTCCGGCGATACGATCCTCACGACCGGTTTTTTCGGCAGGGTCGGCCGGACTCGATGAGGATGCTTTCCACCCGTGGGCGACGCCAGGCAGCCGGGGCAACCTGGGAAGGATGCGGCGGGGATTTTGCGGTGCCCAGAGCATGCCCGAACTGGTATCTCAGGACGCCGTCGAGTCCGCCCGCATGATGATCTCCCACAGCCGCCGGTTCGCATTCCTGCACCTGCCGAAAACGGGAGGCTGCAGCGTGAAGGTCGCGCTCGCACCCTTCGCCGACGATCCGCTGTCGTACGGCCCCAATCGCTGGCTCGATCGGTGCGGCATCCATGTCAACTACTTCGCCCCGTGGCGATGCAAACGGTTCCGCACCCACACGCCAGCGGCGATCCTCTACCGCGAGCTTCCGCCCGAGGCGTTCGCCGAGTTGTTCACATTCGCCTTCGTGCGCAACCCCTGGGACCTGCTCGTGTCTTCCTATCGATTCCTCATGCGCAGCCCCACGCACCGCCGCGGCCGGCTCGCGACGCGGCTCGGGTCGTTCGCACGCTACGTCGACTACGAGCTGGCCCGCGGCAAGCTCCTGCAGACGAGGATGCTGACCAGCCGCCATGGCCGTCTGCTCGTCGATTTCGTGGGCCGCTTCGAAACCCTGGAGGGAGACTTCACCGCGGTCTGCCGCCACCTCGGGCTCGCGGCGCGGCTGCCTCACGCCAACGCCAGCGACCGAGTCGACTACCGCGGACACTACACGCCCGCGCTCGCCGCGCGGGTCGCCGACGCTTTCGGGCCGGACATCGATCGCTTCGGGTACACCTTCGAACCGACGTCAGCCGGCATTCCCGACATGAAGGTGGCATGATCTCCTCGGCCGTCGGCTTCCAGGCCGTTTCCCGCTGGCATCCGGAGGGGCCGCTCTACTGGCTCGTGCGGCCGCGCCGCACGCTCCGCGCCCTGTCGCACGGCCCCGTGGCCGTCGCCTTCGACGCGGCCCTGCCCCCGTCCATGACGCGTTGGACGCTGGCCCCGCAAGGCTCGGGGCGACGGGTGGTCGTGACGTTCCACGCGGCCGCCGAGGCGCGACGGCTGCTCATTCGCTGGCGGCTCATGGCGGACGTGATCCACGGACTCGCCCGGGAAGACCTGAGCTTTTCGTTTCACGACGTCCTCATCGACCTCGGCGACGGCGTGGCTGCGGACGCACCGCCCGAAGTCCTGGCCTTCGCACGAAGGCCGGGGTCCCGGGCCCGGCTCATTCCGAATCCCTACCTCCTGCGACCACGCCCCTGGCTCCCGCCCGCGCTGCCGTGGGGTTGCAAGACCGACGTGGTCTATTTCCGGGGAGCGAGCACCGGGGCGACCGATTACGAAGCCAATGCCCGAGTGGCGCTGTGCCGCGTGGCCCGCTCGATTCCCCGGGCCGACTGCCGCCTTTCCCGGATCAAGCAGGTCGACCGGCACTTTGCCCTCCGGCTCGAGGAGGACGGGCTCGTCGGCTGGCGGCTGCCGGCCACGCTCATGAACCGGCATCGGTTCCTCATCGATGCCGACGGCAACTCCTCCTCGTGGGATCGCTACATGCTGATCGCGGGTTTCGGGGGCGTGCCGATCCGCTTCGAGACGGAATGGGAGGAATCCTGGCACCACCTTCTCGTCGACGGCGTCAACTGCGTCGCAGCCGATCGCCACACGCTGCCCGAAGTGGTCGAGCGGCTGCGTGCGCGCGATCGCGAGGCCCGTGGCATCGCCGCCGCAGCCGGCCGCACCGCCGCGGAGCACCTCTCTCCCCGTGCCCTGCGCCAACGGTTGGCGCAGGTGCTTTCCACCACCTGAAGCCCTGTGGACGAGCGCCATGAAGCGGCAGCGAGGCCCGCTCGGACGAGCCCTCAAAGGCCTCGAGCAGGCCATCCGCGGCCTGCGGCAGCGAATCCGCGACCGTCGGCAACGCCGCCAGCTCGTCCGCGCGGCCCGGCGGATCGATCCACGAGCATTCCGGCAGCCTGCGGAACGATTGCCCGCGGTCGAGTTCCTCGTGCTGGCCGGGGACGATTCAGTCGTGGAACGAAAGGCGCACGAGCAGTGCCTGGCATCGATCCGGGGCCAGGTGCAGCCCGCCGCGGGCGTCATCTCGGTCGGAAATCGGCCGCTCGAATCCATACGCGACGCCCTCCACGCGCGCGACGCGGGTCCTGTCGCCCTCTGTCTCCCGACCGCCACGCTCTGCGACGATGCCACGCTCTGGATCGGCCTCGCCATCGCCTCCGCGCGTGACTGGAAGGCCCTCTACGCCGACCACGTCGACACCACAGCCGATGGGGCTGCGGAGATTCCGCACAGCAAGCCGGATTTCTCCTGGCTCTACCTGCTCGCGAGAAACTTCGTCGAGCCGTTCATCGTCTACGACCGCGACGTGCTCGCCGCCGCCGTCGACCGTCTGCTCGACGAGCCCGTGCGGCCCCGATCGGCGGCCGAGGTGTTCTACGCGCTCGCGCTCGAGGCACTCCATGGCCTCGATGCCACGAGCGTGCTCCACGTGCCCCACCCGCTCGCCACAACCAGTCCCCAGGCCGCTCCGCCGCTCGGGGCCATCGCGGGGGAAGCGCTGGGAAGCGCTCGCCCGGAGGGGCATCGCCGCACAGGTGACCGCGCATCCGCGCGATCCGGCGGTCCACCAGTTCACGTTCGCCTGCGCCGCGTCGCCGCAGGTGTCGATCATCATTCCGACGAAAAACGCCGCCCGTCTCGTGTCGACCTGCATCGCCTCCGCCCGGGCGACGGCGGGCTACGACGCCTACGACATCACCGTCATCGACCACGACTCCGACGAGCCCGAGCTGCTCGAGTCGGCGGCGGGAGGGCTGTCGGTGCTGCGCTATTCCGGGCCGTTCAATTACGCCGCCATGAACAATGCCGCCGTCCGTGGCACCGATGCGCCGCTCGTCCTGCTGCTCAACAACGACATCGACGGCTTCTCGCCCGGCTGGCTCGACCAGTTGGTGGCGACGATCGCCCTCGATCCCACGATCGCGGCGGTGGGCTGCCTCCTCACCTATCCCGACGGCGACATCCAGCACGCGGGGGTGATGTTCACGCCGAAACGCCACGGGTTCCACGGCCACGCCGGACTGCCCCACGACGCCCTCGGCTACCGCGGCCGGATTCGGTCGCTCCAGGAGTATTCGGCGGTGACGGCCGCGATGATGCTCGTGCGACGGGAGGCCTTCGACGCGGTGGGCGGCTTCGACGAAACGTTTCCCGACGACTACAACGACGTCGACCTCTGCCTGCGGCTGCGTCGAGCAGGCTGGAAGATCGCCTACACGCCGCACGTGACCGCGGTCCACTGGGAGAGCCGCACCCGCACCGCGAAGTGGACGGCGAAGGACGTCTTCGAGGCCCGCTGGGCCGGAGTGTTCGGCCGCGATCCGTTCCACAGCCCGCACTTCTCCCACCGGGAAGTCGCACCCGACGCGCTCGAGCTGCTGTGGCGGGAGCGGAAGGCGGTGGCCCTGCGCGACTCGGTCGGGGGCGGCCCCGGCGCGAACCTGCTAGGCTACCGCCGCAGTTTCGAAACCGACTTCACCACGGGCAGCCCTGGAACCGACTTCATGGCCACATTTCACTTCGTGGAGGACTACGAGCGGCACGTCGCCGCACTCCTCGCCAATCATCCGCTCCACGAGGCGATGTCGCTCGCCGTGGGCGGGCACTACGATGATTTCAAGGTGATCCTCGCCGAAGTTCTCGTGCAGAACGGGCTCCGCGACGGCATGAGGCTGGTCGACCTCGGCTGCGGCAGCGGCCGGGCCGCGAAGGGCGTCAGCGAACGCGTGCAGATCGAATACCTGGGGATCGACATCGTCCCCAAGCTGCTCGACTACGCGGCCTCGGTCTGCCCCAAACACTATCGCTTCAAGTGCCATCGGGAACTCTCGATACCCGCGGACGACGCCTCGGCCGACATGCTCTGCGCCTTCAGCCTGTTCACGCACCTCCTGCACGAAGAGAGTTACGTCTACCTGCAGGAGTCGTTCCGGGTGCTGAAGCCGGGCGGCAAGGTGGTGATGTCGTTCCTGGAGTTCGCCGCTCCGTCGCACTGGAACGTCTTCGTGCCCACC
>RFPF01000360.1 GCA_009926295.1 Planctomycetia bacterium | reverse complement strand
CCGTGGTCGTTCCAGTCGGAGTACTTCGGGTCGTGGCTCTACAACACCAAGACGACCAGCGCCGGGCCGCTTGTCACCAACGGTTATCAGCCGAAGCCGGGCACGAACGTGGGAACCTACTATGCACAGAGCGGCTACGCCGAGGTGCTGTACTTTCTCACCGGCGAGAGCCGCACCTATTCCAAGATCGAATACCGGTTCGACCGCCCGGTGCCCCACAACAACTTTTACGCCATCCGGGGCGGGGGCTCGGGGCGGCGGCTGAGCCTCAGCGAAGGTGCGTGGCAGGTTGGCCTGCGCTACAACTACCTCTGCCTGAGCGACGGCGAGATCAACGGCGGCGTCCTCAACGGCATGACCCTGGGGCTCAACTGGCTCCTCAATCCGAACGCCCGCGTCTATTTCAACTACGACTACACCTATCGCAATTTCGTCAGCACACCGTGGAAGAAGGACGGCGCTGATGTCGTCCCGTCGCCAAGTTACAACGGGAGCGGGGGTATCCACGGCTTCGGCACGAGACTGGCCTTCGATTTCTGAGACCTGCCACGCTGGGAGAACACTGAGATGCGTCGTCTGATATTGACTATCGTGATGATGGGCGTCGGTATTGCCGCGTCCGTGCTGCGGGCCGCGGACTGCGGCCACGTGTCCTGCACCGATGAGGCGGCGTGCCCCGCCTGCGTGCCCGCCTGCAAGGGGACGTGGGACGAAGCCAAGTCGAAGAAGCCGAAGTATTCGATGAAGTGCGAGTATGCCTGCGCGCGGGGCTTCGACCCGTGGCACGCGCCGCCGCCGGAGTGCCGGTGCCGGCCGCCGTGCGGCGACGTGATCGTGAAGAAGCGGCTCTACAAGGCCGACGGCCCGGAAAAGGTCGAGCGCGTGCCCAAGTACGAGGTGCAGATGGTGCCGGCCGAGCCGTGCGACTGCGTCGCCTGCCGGGGCCGTGATGGGACGTGCTGGTGGCATCCGCTGAGGCTGGTCGCCGGCTGGCTGTCGTGGTGAATCCTCCACCGAGAGTCGACGCGGGCATCGTTTTCGCCCTGCCGATCGAGGCAGGCCGGTTCGAGGACGCAGTCCATGATGCGACGCGGCTCGAGGCCGCTGGCGTGTCGCTGCATCAGGGCGTGGTCGCTGACCGCAGCGTGGCCTGGGTGGTGAGCGGTGCGGGCAGCGAACGGGCGGCACGGGCCTGCCAGCTTCTGATCGACGGCCACCGGCCGCGGGTCGTCGTCGCCGCGGGATTCACCGGAGCGCTCGCGGCGGATCTGGTCCGCGGCGGAGCCGTGGGGCCGCGGCGCGCCGTGCGGACGGGACGCGAACCGATCGCACTGGAAAGCCTGGCCACCGTCGAGGCCCCGCGGCCGCTCACCATCCTGACCGTCGATCGGGTCGCCTGTTCGGTGGCCGAGAAATCCCGACTCGCCCGGGATGCGGCGGCGGACCTCGTCGACATGGAGACGTGGGCGATCGCCCGTACCGCCAGCGCCGCCGACGTGCCTTGCCGCTGCCTGAAGGTGGTGTCGGATGCCGCGGCCGACGAGCTGCCCGATGAGATCGCCCGGCTCACCGAGGCGCCGTCGCCGTGGCGGCGGCTGGGTGCGGCCCTCCGCACCGTCGGCAGCCGACCGTCGGCCGCCGTGGACCTGTGGCGGCTCTGGGAGCGGGCCGTCCTTGATTCGCGAACTCTGGCGGACGCGCTCGCCAGGGAACTATCGAGCCTGCCTACGCCCCCGTCAGCAGCCTGACGAATCGGGATCGTTCGAGGTCGGCCACGAGCGCTCCCTGCGGGCGGTCACACCACGCGAGCGCCGCGTCCGCGGCAAGCCGACCGCTGCGGACGGCTCCCTCCATCGTCGAAGGCCACCCCGTGGCCGTCCAATCGCCGGCCAGGAAAAGGTTTGGCACGGCCGTGCGTGCCGCGGGCCGGGCCGCCTCGACACCGGGGCGGACCGACAGGACGGCCGTCGGATCGGTGACGACTTTCGCATCGGTGACCCGGGCATCTCTCGCGGCGGGAAACACGTCGCGCAGTTCAGCCACGACCGTCTCGAGCAGCCGGTCGCGATCGCCACCCATCAAACCGCGCGACGCGCTGATGACCACCTGGCAGTACCCCCGGCCCGCCGTCTCTCCCCGGAACACCCACTGCGAGACCCGA